>JAYTCQ010000313.1:0-33919 GCA_043736395.1 Blastocatellia bacterium
GTCTCAGCTCTACCAAAAGATTCCGCCGAGCGCAAAGAAGTAACTCAACTCCTCGGCATGTCGCATTATATTCTGGGTCATTTACGCGAAGCCGTTCCCTTCCTCGAACAAGCTCTCGCGTGGTCGCCGTCCAGTATTGAACTCGCCTATGCGCTGGGCATGTCCGCTATTCAAGCGCAACAGGAAGCGAAAGGACGCGCTGCCTTTGCTAAAATGTTTCGCGTCGCCGAAGATTCTCCGGCAGCCCATTTTTACGCGGCGCAAATGATGATTCGCGTTGAATTAAACGAGCAAGCCGAAGCTGAATTAAAACAAGCTCTCAGCAAAAACCCAAACCTGCCACAAGCGAATTTCTTGCTTGGCGTCATTGCAATTCAAAAATCTAATTTCAATGAAAGCGTAGTCTTCATGCAAAAAGAAATCGCGCTCAATCCCGGCAACGCGATGGCGTTCTATCGGCTGGGCGATGCCTTCACGCGGCAGTTAAAATGGGACGAAGCAATCCCCGTCCTGCAAAAATCCGTCTGGCTAAATCCATATTTCAGCGGCCCGTATATTTTGCTGGGCAAGTCGTACCTCAAAAAACGTGAGCTGGCGAGCGCCGAAGGGATGCTGCGCCGTGCGATTCAGGTTGATCCAAATAATAAATCCGCGCATTACATGCTGGCACAAAGCTATCAGCAATCCGGTCGAACAGATGAAGCGAAACGCGAATTCGCCATTGCCGAAAAATTGCAGGGAAGCAACGATCAACCTGAAAAATAATGACGCAAAAATTTCGCAAAATTAGCCATTCATTTTGTCTTGTCGCTTGCATATTTTTCGCAGGGCAAATCCTCGCGCAAACTACAAACTATCAATCCCCCGGCACGAAACGAATGGCAGAGCGCCTCCAGCAAATTTATCAAAAACAAGACTGGAAAACCGATCCCAATAAAGACGCTGAACGCGCTGAATATTACCGCGTCGGACTGAAGCAAAACCCCGATATTCGCACTGAACTCAAAGCTCGTCTCGCACTTGCCGATGCATTATTACGGGCCGGAGACAGTGCCGCAGCAATCAACGAAATCGAAACGCTGCGTTCCATCATCAAAGTCAAAGGCATCATCCTCGCGCCGTTTTTTATTCAGGAAATACAACAATTATCAGCAATTGCGAATCTGCGTTTAGGCGAATACGAAAACTGCCTACTCAATCACGGGAATGCATCATGCATCTTCCCGATTCAAGGCTCCGGCATTCATCAGGCGCAGCGTGGGTCACGCGGAGCGATCAACGAATTCACCGCAATTTTAAAGGGTAATCCGACCGATCTAAGTTCGCGCTGGCTTCTGAATTTGGCGTACATGACGCTTGGCGAACACCCTGAAAAAGTTCCCGCGCAGTGGTTAATTCCGAATCAAAATTTCGCTTCTGAATACGACCTCAAACGCTTCAACGATGTCGCGCCTAATGTTGGATTATCCATCACTGGTCACGCCGGAGGATGCGTCATTGATGATTTCGATAACGACGGATTTTTAGACGTAACGAAGTCAGGACAAAATCCGCTGGATCAATTGCGTTACTTCAAAAATAACGGCAATGGAACTTTTTCTGAGCGTACCAACGAAGCCGGATTAACTGGCGAAATTGGCGGATTAAATTTGATTCATGCTGATTACAACAATGATGGATTGAATGACATTCTCGTCCTGCGCGGAGGCTGGTGGGGTGAGCATGGGAATTATCCGCCATCGTTGCTAAAAAATAATGGCAACGGCACTTTCGATGACGTCACGGAACAGGCGGGGCTGCTGTCATTTCATCCAACACAGACTGCGGCGTGGGCGGATTACGACAACGACGGATGGCTGGATTTATTCATCGGCCACGAATCAAACGCTAATTTTAAGCATCCTTCGCAGCTCTTCCACAACAATCATAACGGTACATTTTCCGAAGTCGGAGAGAATCTCGGCTTAGCCGATCTCGATTTTGTCAAAGGCGTCGCGTGGGGCGATTTCAATAATGACGGACGCGCTGATTTATACGTTTCCATCAAAGGACAGAAAAATCGTTTGTACCGAAATGACGGTGCTAAAAACACGCAGAAGCCTGATTTTACTGCCTGGAAATTCACTGACGTGACAGCGCAGGCAGGTGTCGGAGAACCGCTGCACAGTTTCGCGACGTGGTTTTGGGATTACGACAACGACGGCTGGGAAGATATTTTAGTCGAAGGCTATTACACCGAATCGCCCAACGACATCGGAGCTTTTCAGCTCGGCTTGCCGCACCACGGAGAAACGCCGCGCCTGTTTCATAACAACGGGAATGGCACTTTTACCGATGTGACGAAGCCGATGAAACTTGACCGCGTAATTTTAGCGATGGGAGCAAATTTCGGAGACCTTGATAATGACGGTTGGCTGGATTGTTATTTTGGAACCGGTACGCCTGAATTTTCAGCTCTGCTTCCCAATAAAATGTTTCGCAACGCGGGCGGAAAAAAATTTCAGGATGTAACCACTTCAGGCGGCTTCGGACACCTGCAAAAAGGGCACGGAATTTCTTTTGCTGATCTTGATAACGATGGCGATGAAGACATTTTTGAAGTCATCGGCGGAGCCTATCCCGGCGACACTTATCAAAGTGTGCTCTTTGAAAATCCCGGTCACGGCAATCATTGGATTTCACTGGAATTGCGCGGCGTGAAATCCAATGCCTCGGCGATTGGCACGCGTGTTCGTCTTCGCCTCGAAACGAAAACAGGAACCCGCGATATTTTCAGAAAGGTTGGCGCAGTTTCCAGTTTTGGCGGGTCGCCATTTCGCCTTCACGTTGGATTAGGCGATGCGATAAAAATTAAAGAAGTAGAAATCCAATGGCCAGCTTCGAATCAACTGCAACGCTTTGATAAACTGTCAATGGATCGCTTTTTTCGCATTACGGAAGGTGCGAAGAAGCCTGTCAATATTGAACGAAAACAATTTTCGCTCGCTACACCTATTAATCACAAAGCCCATCACTAACGACATATTCAGTTTGTTTTGAAAATAATTTTCTCTATTTATTTTCGACTCCAATAAGCATTCAAACTTTCCGACGGAGCGAATTTATCATTAAAGTTATAGATGTCATCGAGTTTCCATACCTCATCTTCAAAAATGAAAGTGAATGACAAAAGGCTTTTTTCACCTGGATACTGATTATCTAAGCTATCTTCATGCCCCCAATCATAAAGCACATCAATCACAGCTCGATTATCTTCAGGATTGTTCCCGTCATGATAATCATAATGGCGCGAGCCAATAATTGAATAATTCTCTGGCTCATTCCAAACGCCTAAAAAAGTTTGATTGTTTGGAAAATCAGGGCCATTTGTTTCTTTACCGAAACTTGCAACGTTATGTTCAAGTGCCTTTCTTAAACTTTTCGGTAACCAACGATTCTGTGCGTCTTTATCCCGAATTATATCGGGATCTATTTTTTTGACGTAAGCAAAGAACTCACGAAAGACAGCTAAACATTCGACTGGAGCTTGTTTTTGTATAGCGGAATTTTCCGCCTCTTGCATTCTTGCGACCACTGTACAAGTGACGCGATTAGGCTCAGAATTGTCAGTGTGCATTTTTTCATAAAATGTAAGGAGCCAAATATTAGATAAACAGTTCTGTCGAAACCTTGAAAAATTCTGCCAATGCTTTAGCCTGCGTTTTTCCGATAGAACGTTTTCCTGCCAAAATCGCTGACACATTACTGCGCGCACCAAAGATCGGCATCAAGTCTGCCTGCTTCAATCCACGATTTTCCATCAACGTTTTCAATACTTCGTTAGGCTCGGCAGGCTCAATCGGGTATGCTTTCTTTTCAAATTCTTCAATCAACAACACCAACATTCTAAGCAACAAATGCTCTTCGGCGGAAAGTTTTTTTTCACCCTTCGTCATTAACCGATTGACGATTTCCAGAGCGCGTTCATTTTCAGTTTCAGTTTCGATGGATTTAGGCAAAGCCAGCGCAAGAAGCTCGGCATATTTATGCGCATTGATCTTTCTGGATTTAGCAATTGCAGTCATTTTTCCACCTCTCTCGGTCGTACTCAGAATGCGTCAAAACGAACCGAATCAAAACCGTTTGATGCGGATAATAAATCTTGGTTATCAAGCGATATTTATTACCACCAATATTAAAAATTGTGCATTCCTCATACGAATCAGCATGAGGAAAATCAACTCTGGATTCAGCTAAATTTTGCCAAGTCGCTTTGGCGGTGATGCGATACCACGTTCTAAGTGGCATTTCTGCATCTGGATGAATTTCCCAAAATTCTCGCAGCCGCTTAATGCTGATGATATGCACGGGGACTTTCCTCCATTCATTTATGTTATCAATATTGATAACATTATTCAATATCATTTTATGAGTGCCTTAGCCTTACTCAAATTCGCCTTCGCTCCCGCATCATCAGGGTTCAACTTCACTGCCTGCTCAAAATGTTCCGCCGCCTCTTTCATTTTCCCTTGTCGTCCGAGCAAGACCCCGAATTGATTATGCGCTGCTGCATTATTGGGATTTAATTTTAATACCGTTTCGTACTGCTTCATCGCCTCTTCAAATTTTCCTTGCAGTGCCAAAATAAACGCCAGATTCGCGTGCGCATCGGCATTCTCAGGATTGAGTTGAACTGATTGCCGAAAAGATTCCTCCGACTTGGCGCGATCATTCAGCATTCCGTACGCGCTACCCAAACTGTTGTAGACTCCGGCATCATTTGGCGTAATTTTCAAAATGGCCTGCAAATGCTGAATTGCTTCAGCGGCGCGTTCCTGCGACAACAACAAATTCGCCAGATTATAACGAGCGTTCACGTAATCAGGATTGATGACAATCGCTTTCTGAAAAAAATCTGTAGCCGTTTCAGATTTGCCCAGAGCCTGCCACGAAAAACCAAGATTCGTCAGCGTGATAAAACTATCCGGTCGAACCTGCAAAGCCTGCTGAAAATTCTGGATTGCCTCTTCGTGTTTCGCCTGTGTTTGCAGGACGGCTCCGAGGTTAAAATGTGCACCGAAATCTGCTGGATATTTTTCCAGCCGACGCCGCATCAAGGCTTCCTGCAAAAGCGGACGCGCATCTTCACGCGAACGCGGCAACACCTGCAACCACAAATGCCCCATCTCTTCCGAAGACCGATTCCCTGCCAGCACACGCTTTGGAGGATGATTTGGATTGCGCGGATTCGCCGCAGAATTATCGTAACTGAACCGCATCAAAACCTTAGTGCCTTTCGGCAAAAATACCGGCTGCTGATATTTGTAAACAGCCTGCCAGTTCAAATCCCAACGTGGAATCCGAATCAAATTTCGGCGCGTCCCATTTGGCAAAATTGCCCACGCCTGCAAATCATTTCCTAAGTAATGTGCATGCGGATAAATGCCCAAAACATCAATGTCGGTCGGCAAAATAAATTCATCCGTGATGATAAAGTTTTTTTCTCCGGTGGGAATATCCAGTTTTCCATCATGTTCAAGCTGCAACAGCATCGGGAAAATCGTCTGTGGCGTATCGGTAAAATATAACCCGATTTCCGCTTGAATTTTTTCAGGTTTGCCCGACGGTTGCAGGTGCATGTTCAAGACTAAATCTGTTCCTGGTTCGCATTCCCAAGCCATTCCTTCCGGCTCTACCCACGGTACAGTTCCCGGTTTCCAAAATAAAAAATGGCCTTCGGGATCAAACGAATCCGACTCAATTGAAACTTCCATACCGCCAAATCCAGGCTCAGAATCCTGCGCATCCAGGCGCCGCGAAGCTCCAGTGCGGTCAATTAAAATATTCGCGTGATGGACGATTTGTTTATTGCCTGGAAGAATTTCGACGGCTTTGACGAAGCGAATTTTCTCCACCGGAATCGGCAGAACGAAATTGCGAAAGACATCAGAACCCGAAGCCGGAATCGTAAAACTCTCGTTCATTTTTACGATCAAATCCGGTTTGCCAAGCTGCCAGCCTTCGTTTAATTTTGGCGCAGGCGGCAAATCTTTCGCTGCGCCTTCGGACATTCCATTCGCTACCCAATCGGCAATGATTTTGATTTGTGCATCGCTCAAACGCCGCGCACCGATGAATTCTCTGTGCCCCGGCTCCGGCAACCACGGAGGCATATAGCGAGACTTCGTGACTTCCACTAACATTTTTCCATGCTGCTTTGTTTCCTGAAAATTCATCAAACTAAACGGAGCCGAGCCGCCTGAATGATGACACGCCGCGCAGTATTCATAGATGATTGGCGCAATATTTTTATTAAAGGTTGGAATAGAATGCTGCCGCGTCTGCGCGTGGACGACCATCAAAAAATAGAGAATCACTGGGAGCGCCCGCATGATGCACATGTACGATCGGCGTCCCCGCCTGTTGTTCGCGTTGACGGCCACAATTTTCATCGCAGTTAATTCGCTCGTCACTATCGACAGGCGGGGACGCCTATCGTACCTTCGCGGACGATCCAAGTAATTCGTCATGAAATAAAACATCCTATCGCCTTAGTTATTTTTTTGGCGACTGTTTTGCCTTTGCTCACGGCTTCAAGAACATTCTCTAAATCGTGCGAAGTCGGCGCAGCTCGCATCTTTCCGAACGCTACAAAACGATTATCAACTCGTCCGCGATAAACTAATTTTCCTTGTTGCCAGACAACGGCTTCGGGAGTCACGCTCACGCCTAATTCTTTCGCCAGTTTCAATTGTGGATCGCGCAATGCTTCCATCGGCAAAGCAAATTCTGATTGATGTTTTTTGATGAATTCAGCGGACTGTTCTGTTCCGGAATAGACCAAAAAGAATTTCACTTTTTCGCTTTTGTATTTTTCGGCGAGCCGTTTTAATTCAGGTGCGTAGCGATTCGAAATCGGGCAATCCGTCCGCACAAAAATCAGGACGACAGAGTTTGCGCTTTTAAGTGGAGCACGAAATTTTTCGGATTCATCTACGACTTGCGCTGAAGCTACGCGACAGGCGAAAAAACAAAATAAAAACAAGCTGAAGAAATTAAAATTTACTCGCGAAAAGTTATTCATCAAAGAAATTTTTTCTATTAGCCCAGTCCGTTTACGGCTGGGTTAACGTGCGTAACAATTCCCTTAGTCCGGTTTATCGGACTTGCAAACGCTTTAGCTAAAGCTTCTGAGAAGCCCAGTAAACTGGGCTGAAAAGTAATCCTTCATCTATCCCCAGCCGTAAACGGGCTGGGCTAATAGAAAAATTAATGTGAACCTTTATTTTACTACGAAATTACTGAATTTACTGCGCCGTTTAAGTTGAATCCTACCTCTGCAATGAAGATACTAAACAAATGCAAGCTGCAATTTTTTCGATTTTATTTTTCGCACTTACGATCATTGCTTTCGCGCAACCTTTCACCGATATTTCCGTCACTGCCGGACTCACCAAACCGATCATTTACGGCGGTGTAGACTCCAAAAAATTCATCATCGAAACCAACGGTTGCGGCGTCGCTTTTTACGATTACGACAACGATGGATGGATGGATATTTTGACACTCAGCGGATCAAAACTCGAAGGCGCTCCGAAAGAAGCTACGAACCGTTTGTATAAAAATAACCGCAATGGAACCTTCACAGATGTCACCGCAAAAGCCGGACTCACACGCGGCGGGTGGGCGTCAGCATTGACGATTGGCGATTTTGACAATGACGGCTGGGACGATTTATTTATCACGTACTGGGGACAAAATATTCTCTACCGCAATAACGGAAACGGTACGTTCACTGACATCACAAAAAAATCGAAACTTGATTTTGAAGGAATTCGCTGGGGATCAGGCTGCACTTTTTTTGATTATGACCGCGATGGAAAATTGGATTTATTCGTCTCGAATTATTTGAGCTTCGATTTGAAAACTGCGCTCGAACCGGGCAAAGGCGCGAACTGCGTCTGGAAAGGAATCCCCGTCAACTGCGGCCCCAAAGGAATGCCCTACGCGCGCAACTGGCTGTATCACAATAACGGCGACAGCACGTTCACCGATGTCTCCGAAAAATCCGGTATCAGTAAAGTCTTCGAACGTTATCCGATGACGGCGGTCGCGACGGATTTCAACGAAGACGGCTTGCCCGATATTTACGTTGCGTGCGATTCAACGGCGAGCATTTTGTACCGCAACAACGGCGATGGAACGTTCACGGACATCGCTCTCGAAAGCGGAGTCGCCTACAACGAAGACGGTCAGCCGCAAGCCGGAATGGGACTCGGCATCGGCGATTACAACGGCGACGGAAAAATGGACATTTTCAAGACGCATTTCGCCGAAGACACACCGATTCTTTACCGCAATCAAGGCAAATGGTTATTCGAAGATGTATCCTTTTTCGCAGGTTTTGGAACCGCTACGAAATATGTCTGCTGGGGCGCGGGGATGCACGATTTTGATAATGATGGATGGAACGACATCACGTACGTCACAGGTAATGTGTATCCCGAAGTCGAAAAGTTTTTCAAAGAATATCCACACCGCAGTCCACGCAAAATCTTTCGCAATCTCGGCAATGGAAAATTTTCAGATATTAGTTCGGCAAGCGGAGTAGCCATCAACGATCCACACAGCAGTCGCGGCTGTGCGTTCGGAGATTTCGACAATGACGGAGACGTAGACTGGCTGATTATGAATATGAACGAACCGCCTACGCTGCTGCGCAATGATGACAACAGTAAAAATAATTGGCTGGAAGTGAAATTGATCGGCACTAAATCAAATCGAACAGCCATCGGCGCACGAGTGAAAATCGAATACAAATCCGAAGATAATAAGTTGCGAACGCTGACCGATGAAGTCCGTAGCAGTGGCAGTTATTATTCGCACAACGATTTGCGCATCCATTTTGGAGTGGGGAAAGCGACAAAACTAAATTCGATTGAAGTGAAATGGTTAGGCAGTGGGATTGATAAGATGTCGGATGTCGCCAGCAATCAAATTATCAAAATCAAAGAGCGATAATGTTCAGAGTTACGCATTCATGCGTGAACGCTCGTCGGCGAAGCGCAACGAGCGCACGCGTAAACGCGTAACTCTGAACGATGGCCAATTCAGATAAACAAATCTAATGACGCCTTGAAGAATTCCCCTAACGCCTTAGCCTGCGTTTTGCTGATCGTACGTTTGCCATTGACGGCTTCAGAGGTACGACCACGCGATCCGAAAACTTCCACTAAATCAGCCTGACGCAGATCATTTTGCTCCATCAGAAATTGTAGCGTTTCGTAACGAAGATTAGGATTGATCGAACCTGCAAATTCTCAAAATAAAAAGTAGGTAATTGCACAAAATACTTTTGTCAATTAAATCAATATTTCAACAAAAAACCTGAGTGGGTAAGAACAATGCTGTAAACACTGTGTTCTTACCTACTCAGGTTTTTTTGCATCACTTGGTGATTTTCTCTAAATATCTTAATTTAACCCTCGATTCACATACAAATTTTGTTAACTATTTTCTCAGGGCATTCAGAGTTTTAATATGCCTGTCGGCTGTTACCAATCCCATTTTGGCACGACGCCGATGGTCTTCAAGCCCCAGTGATACAAGTTCGGGAATGATCGATTTCACCATCGTTTCCTGCTTCTCATGTACGGCTTCCGCTTCTTTTTCTGACATATTTGATTTCATTGCAGGAAACCCTTCAACGATTTTGACGAGTAGACCGCCCAATATCCCAAATTGCAGATTGTCGACATCCACTCCACGACGATGTAACTCGCCAGCAGCGATTTCGATCCCGATGTCACGCGTTTCGGGTAACTCGGTTAATGCTCCTTTTATCATTTCGGGTAACGCCTGCGATCCTGAAATATAAGTCAGCAGAACGGAGGCCTGCTGACCAAGCCTCACGAAATCTTTCCATGTTGACAGTTTTGGAGTGTCAAACATCTCCTCGACCAGCTCAGGGTGGGTTGCTAATCTAGTGGTCAAAATAAAAATTGAACACCATACCCGATTGGCAGGTTGTAACCAATCCACCGTGTTTCTATAGTACGTATAGATTTTGTCAAGGTCAGGCGATGGGGTGAACGTGCCAACGCCCGGGCTTCCACCACTCCAGGTTCCCAGACCAGAACGTAAGGTTTGTGTACCATCTAAATTGATGTTCAGAAAATGATGCCAGGTAGAATCACAGACGATGCGCCCTGGTGCGGCCCCGCCTGCCGTGTACGGCTGTGCCAACCGCCCATCATAGGCAGAAATGACACCAAACATTCGTGGCTTGACGGGCGGCTTCCACACTCCATTCAAAACACTTCGTCCACCAGAAATGGCATACGCTACGATTTCATTCGCAACGCGCGTTGCTGGGGCGCTGGCATTGGGTTGAAACTCAGGGAAATTCAGGCCGCTCAATGTGTAATTGCTTGCTAGCACGACTGGGCGTGGTGCGTCATAACAAACGCTTTCGTGCGCGTGATCGGGCAACACGTCAATGTCATTCTGAAATTGCAGATTGGCACCCCCGGCAAAATTACTGTTGCGAATGAGCGCTGCCCCAGGCAACGCCAACAATGGGTGAATGCTCGCCTGCCAAGCAGTAGCACCTGTACCAAGTCCATCGGTGTCAATCACTTTGTAATTAGGGAAAATGTGCTGTGGGATGTTGTCGGACTGATCGGCAAAGTCATAAAGATTATTTGTGCCGGGGTTGGTAATTGTGTCAATGCGCAGGACTGCCTCGGTGGCGTCAACTTCACCTCCCATATGAGTCTCTGACCACTCACGCATAAATCGGATACGGGGCAATGAGCCACACAATGCAAATCCAAATATCCCATGATCGCCAGTAGCAAAAACACCACCGCCTTTGTTCATAAAATCTGCAATCACTTTTACCTCAGCGGCTGTTGGGCTTGATCCCCGAAAACCAAACAACCAAATCTGATCATAATTTCCCACATTTATCGCAGGTGTAGCAGTGGCGAAATTAAAATTTTGTTGCACGGTATAAGTTGTTGCCCCAATCGTGACGGGAACGTGTGTACTGCGATGAGCCAAAGTAACAGTAGGTTTTAAGGTCACGCCTGCGGCTTCTGTAATAGCGTGTACAAACCGCCACAACCCAAATCCATCATTGGGCTGATAACTCAAACCGTTGTCGCAAACTATCAAAACCTTCGGGGTACATCGGCGGAAAAGCGGAAAAGGCGGAAATGGGGAAGGTCTTAGGATCGGGTCAGCTGCGATGCTATTATTAGCATTTAGAAATCCTAGGAAATTTGGATTTGTTATCGCCGAGGTGGACGTTTTTGGTGAAATAGATTTTAAACCAACTTTGGTTTTAGTCTTCCTGTTCATGGAATTGTTCCTTTCTGTTAAGAATCGTTTACATCAACCAAATGACACGTAAAGTTACTTACCTTTCAATAAGCAAGTCCGTATTCATATTGTAGAAATGAGCGAAACTAAAACTTGGGGAGAAATAGCTTGATGCTGAAGTATTAGCTGAAAAAAACTGTATTTTGGGGAGGTAGTTTTCCTAACACAACGCAATACTAGCTGTCAAGTATTTTTTTACACTCTGTTTCCGTTAACCACCTTTTCGTAAACATTTCGCACCTTGACAACATGCACCTCCCTTGTTATTCTCCACAACTTGAAAATTTGACTATCTTAGGCTCGTAGCTCAGGGGTAGAGCACTACATTGACACTGTAGGGGTCAGCGGTTCAAATCCGCTCGAGCCTACCATTTACACAAGTGGTTTTAGTCATTCTTCTTTGTTCAACGCCAGCTCCAGAAGTGTTGTCAACAAACGGGTAAAGCAACTAGCGAAATTGCTTCCCTGACGACCGCTGACGTAGGACCTGACCTAAAACGCACTTTTCTTTGATAGCTTTTAGTACGGCGTCCTTAAAAATTTTCTGAATTGAGAACTGAGTTTTTTCAGTTTTCAGAGGCTGTTTGAAAAGTCTTCTTTGCCGCAGTGCGGCAGAAAGATGGTAGCCAGATGTGAAACGTCTGGTATGAGGCAACAAGGATTCCGCGTCCTGAAGGGACGCAAAGATTCTCAGCGTCCCTTCAGGACGCTATTATCAATCTGCTTCATTAACCAGAGGCGGCGACCGAAGACGGTCTTGCCACTGGCTACCTTCTGATTGCGCCTTCAGCGCAAAAATCTTGGACTTTTTAATCAACCTCCTTTTTTCTTTTTTGCCCTGGTAACGGATTTACATTGAGCGAAGTACAACCACAATCGAATACCGCATTTGAGCTGCTGAAAGCTAAAGACCGCGACTCCGCGAAAAAGGCTTTGGCGGCGCGTCTCTTCATTAACGGCGTCAAGCAGGACGAACCCGTAGATTTAAGCTATGTCGTCAAGGAAGGCGAAACGGTCGAAGCTTTGACACCTGACGCGGGCAATGAAGCGCTGGATGTTTATCGTCATTCGACTGCGCATTTGCTCGCGGCGGCGGTGCTGGATTTATATCCGGGGACGAAGCTCGGCATCGGGCCTGCATTGCTGGATGATCCGAAGGGCGGATTTTATTACGATTTTCATCGTGAAGATGGCTTGCGTTTCACTCCCGAAGATTTGACGAAGATCGAAAAGAAAATGCGCGACCTCATCAAGCGCAATCTGGAGTACAAACGCCTTCAGATGACCAAAGCAGAAGCCGAAGCGAAATTTGCCGAAATGGGCGAACCGCTCAAGTGCGAATTGATTGCGGATAAGGCTGGCGAAACCGTCAGTTGCTACACGATTGAAGGAACTTCATTTGTAGATTTTTGTTTAGGGCCGCACATTCCTTCGACCAGCAAAATCAAGGCAATCAAGTTGCTTTCGATTGCCGGAGCGCATTGGAAAGGTGATGAAACCCGTCCGCAGATGCAGCGCATTTACGGCACTTCATTTTTCTCGCAGGAAGAATTAGACGAATGGATCAAGAATAAAGAAGAAGCCGAAAAGCGCGATCATCGCCGCATTGGCCCTGAACTTGATTTATTCAGCTTTAGTGACGCGATTGGGCCGGGACTGGTTTTATGGCATCCCAACGGTGCGATGATCCGCAAAGGTATTGAGCAATTTCTCAACGAAGAATTGATGAAGCGCGGTTACAGTTTTGTGAATACGCCGCACGTCACACAAGCGGAACTCTTTAGAATTTCGGGACATCTTGAGCATTATCAGGAAGGTCTCTATCCGGCGATGCATACGGGCGACAAGGGCGAAAAAGAAGATGTCGAGTATCGCCTGAAGCCGATGAATTGCCCGTTTCATATTCAGATTTTCAAGGCCAAACAACGTTCTTATCGTGATTTGCCGCAGCGTTATGCGGAGTACGGAATGGTCTATCGCTACGAACGTTCCGGCGTCACGCACGGATTGATGCGCGCGCGCGGATTCACGCAGGATGATGCACATTTGTTCTGTACGCCTGAGCAATTAAAAGATGAAGTGCTCGGCTGTTTAGATTTGGTAGATCAGGTCTTCAAAACATTTGGGTTTGAATACAAAGCGGAATTATCTGTTCGTCACGCGACCGATCACGAAAAATATTTAGGTTCTGATGAAGTCTGGAATTTAGCGGAAACTTCCTTGACGACAGCTTTGAATGAATACGGTTTGAATTACGTGCGGATGGAAGATGAAGCCGCATTTTACGGGCCGAAAATTGATTTCAAAGTCGTAGACGCGATCAAGCGCACGTGGCAGCTTTCGACAATTCAGGTGGATTTCAATTTGCCGCAAAGATTCGGGATTGAGTACATCGGTTCAGACAATGCGCGCCATCAGCCGATTATGGTGCATCGCGCGATTCTAGGATCATTTGAAAGATTTTTTGGCATTTTGATTGAGCATTATGCCGGAGCGTTTCCGGTGTGGCTGGCTCCGATGCAGGCGCAAATTTTGCCGATTTCGGATCGCTTCAATGAAAATGCCATCGCGGTTGAAAAAGAATTACAAGCGGCGGGATTCCGCGTGCAAGCTGATCTTCGTAACGAAAAAATCGGCGCTAAGATTCGTGACGCACAATTGAAAAAAATCCCCTTCATGCTCGTCATCGGCGAGCGCGAAGCTGAAGCAGGTACGGTCGCAGTGCGTGACCGTGTCAAAGGAGATTTGGGCGCAATTCCCGTCGCGGAATTTGCCGCTCAACTCAGCGAGTTAATTAAGACTCGCGCGTTAACAACTTAAGGATTTCGGATTTGGGATTGAGGATTGCGGATCAATGAAATTCTGACCCGCAATCCGAAATCTACGATCCGCAATCCGTAATCTCGGAGGTGAATTTATCGCAATCACACCCTTTCAAGGCGGTTTTCGTGGTCCTCGCGGACAGCAACGTGGGAATCAAAGGGGTCCACAAGTCCGCATCAATGAGCGTATTCGCGCCAAAGAAATTCGAGTCATAGATGAAGAAGGTCAGGTTGGCGTGATGTCTCCGTATGATGCGCTACGCATTGCGCGTGATCGCGGTCTCGATTTAATCGAAATCGCACCCACCGCGCAACCACCTGTTTGTAAAATCATTGACTACGGAAAATATCTTTACGAACAGAAAAAGCGTGCGCACGAGGCCAAGAAAAAACAAGTTATTATTGAAGTCAAAGAAATCAAGTTTCGTCCTTCAACCGACGATCACGATTACAACTTCAAAATGAAGCATGCACAGGAAATTCTTGATGGTGGTGACAAAGTCAAAGCGACGATTCGCTTCAAAGGACGCGAAATCACCCACAAAGAACTCGGTGCTGCCATTCTCGACCGCCTGACGAAAGACCTTGTACCGTTCGGAGCACCAGAGTTCCGTCCGAAGTTAGAAGGGATGCAAATGATTGCCATCTTTTCACCGAAGAAAAGTACTAGCTAAAGCTGGTAGCGATTAGCCGTCAGCGATTAGCCAGAAAAAAGCTAAGACCTAACAGCTAAGTGCTAACCGCTCTCATACGGAGTAATTATGCCTAAATTAAAAACACATAAAGGAGCGGCAAAGCGTTTTCGCACGACCGCTACCGGAAAGATCAAGCGCGGGCATTCGCATGCACGCCACATCCTGACGAAGAAATCGGCGAAGCGAAAACGCTTCTTGGATATTGACGTACTGGTTTCTAACAGCGATCAGAAACGTGTCGAAGCAATGCTTCCTTACGGCAGTCACTAAATTTCGGGTCGGCTTTGTTGCCCAAAACTCGAAACCCGAAACTTCTTAACTAATTATTGGAGGGTATTATGCCTCGCGCAAAACGTGGAAATAAACGCTTACAGAAGCGCAAAGATTTACAAAAACTGGCTAGTGGTTACCGTGGTACAAAAAGCAAACTGTACCGCTCAATGCGGGAATCAGTCCAACGTGGATTGAAATTCGCTTACGTCGGACGCAAGCTGAAAAAACGTCAGTATCGTGCGCTGTGGATCGTTCGTCTCAATGCGGCGGCCCGCTTGAACGGAATGAGCTACAGCCAATTCATGCACGGGCTGAAAGTGGCTGCGATTGATTTAGATCGTAAAATTCTTTCAGACATTGCGATTCACGATCCGAATGCTTTCACTGACCTGGCCAATGCTGCGAAGAAAGCGATTTCTGGCAAATACGGAAGCGCTTATGTTGCGGCAAATCCGATTGCGGCTGAGAAAGTTCCTGCTTCAAAAGCTGACAATAAGGCAGCCACCGCCGCAGCTCCTGTCGTTGAAGTTGCCGCACCTGTTGTCGCTAAACCAGCACCTGCTCCAGCAGTGGTTGAAGCTCCTGCACCTGTTGCTGCTGCTCCAGTAGTTGAAGCGCCTGCACCCGTTGTCGAAGCTGCTGCTCCTGTTGCAGAACCAGTTGTTGAAGCTGCGCCTGTCGTGGAAGCCGCTACTAGTAAAACTTCTGACTTGATCAGAATTTCTGATCTCAACGAAGAAGATGATCATAAGCTCAACGCCGCAGGCATTTGGCTTTGTTCAGAATTGTTGGAACAAGGCGCAACCAAAGCCGGACGTTCTGAAATTGCGAAAGCTTCAGGCTGCGAAGAAAAAAGCGTTTTGCGCTGGGTCAACCAAGTGGATTTATTCAGCCGTGTCACCGGAGTCAATGAAGCTCTGGCGAACCTGCTGGAAGCCTCTGGCGTGGATACCGTCGTCGAATTAGCGACGCGCATCCCTGCCAACTTGACGAAGAAAATGGCTGAAACAAATGAAGCCGAAAAAATCGTCGAGACCGCTCCAACCGAAGAAGAAGTTGGAGCCTGGGTCGCTCAAGCGAAAGAGCTGCCACGCGTTATTTCGCACTAAGCGTAGCGACAATGTAAACTCGATTCCCAAGACCTTTGATATACTTCTCAGGTCTTGGGTTTTTCTTTATTTTTTTATGACAGACGATAATGAACAACAAAACTTGAGCGATAGAATTGACTCTCGAGCTATCGCGGAAAAAATTGAACAGCTGCTCAAGGGATTCGAAGATGATATCTCACCATTAAAAACCTTAATTGAAGATACGACTCAGCCTTCTGTAGCGAAAATATTGGCTGATTTTGACACTTCAAGAGCAAATGAATTAGTAAAACAGTTAGATAAAATATCTGTAGCGAAAAATTTGGCTGATTTTAACACTTCAAGGGCGAAAGAATTAGCAGATGCTACAATTAAATTAAATCAGATTACAGATAAGTACCTTGGACGCAAAAACGGAAGCATCACAAATCTAATGAAAATGATTAGCGCGCTTCCCCCGGATGAGCGCAAGGCTGCGGGGCAAATAGCAAATATCTGCAAAAATACAGTCGAAACGGAGAGGGATGGGGTTCACGCAGGACTCGCTGACAAAAGCGAAGCATTGCAACTCGCGAAAGAAAGCATTGACGTAACTTTTCCCGGACGAAAAATCCCCGCCGGACATTTGCATCCGATCACGCTACTCCGCCAACGCATCGAAGATATTTTCGTCTCAATGGGCTACAGCATCGAAGACGGCCCCGAAATCGAAACTAATTTTTTTAATTTCGATGCGCTGAATATACCGCCGAATCATCCGGCGCGTAGCTCACAGGATACGTTTTATATTGATGGTTCTGATTTTGCACTGCGTTCACAAACTTCGACCATGCAAATTCACGCGATGCAGAAGCGGCGTCCGCCCTTACGCGTAGCCGCACCTGGAAAAGTTTTTCGACGCGATACTCCTGACGCGACGCATAATCCAATGTTCTACCAAGTCGAAGGATTGCTGGTTGATCGCAACGTAACGCTTGGAGATTTAAAAGGCACCGTCGAAGAATTTGTACGCCGCATGTTCGGCGAAAATACCAACACAAGATTTCGCCCCTCCTACTTCCCTTTCACCGAACCGAGCGCGGAAGTTGATTACAGTTGCTTCAAATGTCAGGGCAGCGGCTGCCGAATCTGCAAACAAACGGGATGGATTGAAATGGGCGGCTCCGGCATGGTGCATCCGAACGTTCTGAAACAGGTAGGAATTGATCCCGAAGAATTCTCCGGCTTCGCGTTCGGACTCGGGATAGATCGGCTCTGCGCGTTGATGTACGGCTTGGATGATATTCGTTTGCTGTATGAAAATGATGTGCGGTTCTTAGAGCAATTTGTGTAAGCATGGAGTACAAGCTTTAGCTTGGTTTTACAGTACGCCAATGTAAAACCAAGCTAAAGCTTGTACTCCATGCATAGACTCCATGCATAATAAATATATGGAAATTCTCACCCAGGAATTGATTGCCACGATCAAAACTGGCTCTGCGCAACTCGCCCAAATCACCGAAGCGCAAAGCATTCAATTTCCCGCTCCCGGCAAATGGTCGCCGAAACAAATCATTGGTCATCTCATAGATTCAGCGTCGAATAACCATCAGCGCTTTGTACGAATCCAATTTCAGGATAAATTATCCATGCCGCGCTACGAACAAGAGCACTGGGTAGCGGCGCAAAATTATCAAAATGAATCATGGAGCCAGTTGCTTTCCTTCTGGCAGAATTACAATCAACATTTGGCACACGTCATCGCCAATATTCCAGCCGAAAAACTAAGCCATACAGTTCGGATTGGAGACGGCGAAGCAGTCACGCTTAAATTTTTAATTGAGGATTATGTCGCGCATTTGCAAAAACATTTAAAACAAATACTAACTTGATGAAAAGGTGGTTTTATGAATTTACTCAGCCGAATTCACGTGAGCCTTTGGCTCCTCTTTAGTTGCATCGGAATTCAAGCGCAGGATGTTAGCAAAACGAATTTCAAACTGGTAAAAATCCATTTTGAAGGTCTCGTTAATGTTTCATCAGAAAAAGCGAATGAAGCCAGCGGTCTAAAAATTAAACAAATGATCATGCTTGAAAATCTTAAAAAGGTTCCTCAACACCTGCTTGAATCAGGTTTATTCACTTCGGCCAGGCTTCGTTATAACTACACCGGAAATGATTTGGAGGTAACGTTCACGGTAGTGGAAGCGATCAGTTCCGTGCCCTGCCTCTTTGATAATTTCATGTGGTTCAGCGATGAAGAACTCTACGCGGCAATTCGGCAGCAGCTGCCAAAATTCGATGGCAAAGCGACCGAGGGCGGCGAAATGATTGACGTCATTCGCAAATCTCTTGATAAACTTTTGCTGACGAAAACTGCTGGATACAAAGTCGCGTACGAAATGGAAGCTGGCAGAGCGCATGTTTTTAAAGCGAAGGGAGAAGCGCCACTGCTGGTTTGTTCCATCCAATATCAAGGCGTGACGGCTTTTGATCCAACCACTTTAACTACAGCATCGAAAGATTTGATCGGTAGTGAATATTCACGACTCATCAACCGGATTATTGTCCGCGAGACAATTGTTCCAATGTATCGGCAAAATGGTTATCTCAGAATAAAAATGCTGCCGCTCAACGCTAAACCTGATCCCAATAATCGCCCAAAATGTGTAAATGGCGCGACGCTGGTGCTTGGCCTTGACGAGGGAATTATTTATAAGTGGAAAGGAATTACCTGGTCGGGCAATCAATTGCTTTCCACTGAAAAATTGAATCGGTTGTTTCCGCTAAAATTAAATGAAGTTGCCGATGGTTTGAAAATAGATAAGGGAATGTTTTTGACCAGTCAAAATTACACGGATCGAGGCTATCTTGACGCCGAGGTCAAACCTGTTCCAATCTTTGACGAAGCCACGCAAACGGTTACTTTTTCGATTTCAATTATCGAAGGCGGACAATATAGTTTTGGGCAATTAGCCGTGACCGGCGTCCCTGAAAATGTCATTAAAAATTTCCAGGAACGCTGGGGAACTTTACAGGGAAAACCTTACGACGCGTATGCCTTGCAAGCCTTTATTACGCAAACTTCGCGGGAGAATACTTCCCAAATTAAGCTGACGCAATCGGCCTCAATTAAACCTACGCCCAACCGCGAAACTCATCTGGTTGATCTCCGGTTAGAATTCTGACAAATTGGCAGCAGCGAATTGTCTCGCATCTGATTTATTTATGAAAATTTCTTATCACTGGCTTAAAGAATTAGTAGACATTGATCTTTCTCCGCGCGATCTGGCGACGCGAATGACGATGGCGGGCAATGCCGTAGACGCGATCGAAGAGCACAACGGCGATTCAATTCTTGAGTTTGAATTAACCTCCAATCGCCCCGATTGTTTGTCGCATCTCGGCATCGCCCGCGAAGCCTCAGCGGTACTCGATAAACCGCTCATCAATCCCGTCAAAGCCGCTGAAAAAGTATCGGCTACGAAGACCAGCGAAATCACATCCGTTGAAGTTCTCGCACCGGATTTATGTCCGCGATATACGGCTCGTGTCATTCGCGGCGTCAAAGTCGGGCCTTCGCCTGAATGGTTAGTCGCGCGGCTGGAAGCGCTTGGTCAGCGCAGTGTCAACAACGTAGCGGACATTACAAATTACGTGATGCTGGAGCTGGGGCAACCGCTTCACGCGTTTGATCTGGATCAGCTCGCCGGTGAGCGCATCATCGTCCGACGCGCCAACGACAAAGAAAAAATCACCTTGCTCGATAACGAAGAGCGCGAATTAAATTCTGAAGTCGTCGTCATCTGCGACGCCGAAAAGCCTGTCGCGATTGGCGGCATTAAAGGCGGCCTACATTCCGGCATCTCAGAAAGTACGACGAATGTTTTGCTGGAAGCGGCGTATTTCAATCCGGTTTCGATTCGACAAACGGCAAAAAATTTAGCTGTCAACACAGAGGCTTCTTATCGTTTTGAGCGCGGCGCAGACCTTGAAATTTCTGATGCGGCATCGCTTCGCGCGGCGAATTTAATTGCCGAGATTTGCGGTGGTGAAATTTTAAATGACGCCATTGATGTCAGAACAGGAGCGCAAACACGACTGCCGATTACATTGCGGGATTCGCGGTATTTAGGGAAAACCGGATTGCCACTTGATCTGGCACAGGCCACAAAAATTCTGACTGCGCTCGGATTTGAAGTCGTGACAGCTGAAGATAGTCTGACGGCGATTCCACCTTCGTGGCGTCACGATATGGCGATTGAAGAGGACTTGATCGAAGAAGTGATTCGCGTCATTGGCTACGATCATTTGGTCACTTCGCTGCCGGGTGGAAGTGGGGCCGGCGCATATTTAAAAGGCGATGCAGGACGACGAGCCGTACGTCAAACCTTAACAGCTTTAGGATTCCACGAAGCGATCAACTTTAGTTTTGTGAATGCGGAAGCTGATGCGGCACTTACCAATGTTGTTGAGACAGATCGTTTGAAGTTGGCGAACCCGATCGATTCGACGCAATCGGAAATGCGGACGACGTTGCTGAGTGGATTATTGGCTTCGCTTAGCAATAATTTAAATCACGGCACGCGCAACGTAAAATTGTTTGAGCTGGGAAAATGCTTCGAGCAATCAAGCTCCGGCGAACGTCCCCTTGAAACAGAAAAACTGGCATTGGTGATGACAGGAGAGCGCAATGAAACAGATTGGCAAGCGGCTTCGACCAGACTGGATTTTTATGATCTCAAAGGCGCAGTCGAAGCATTCCTCGTCAGCCTGAACCTACCAAACATTTCATTCCAGCCTGCAACCGATGAGCACTATTTGCATCCGGGACGCTCTGCGGTAATATCGTGTGGTGACAAAGTAATCGGACATCTAGGGCAGTTGCATCCAACCCTGCTCTCACGTTATAAATTCAAACAAGCGGTCTTGTTAGCAGAATTAAATTTTGGATTATTATTAGAATTAAATGCTGCTGAATCACGCTATCAACCTTTGCCAAGATTCCCTAATGTAGTCCGAGATTTGGCAATGTTGATTGATTGCCAGGTGAGTTGGAATCAGATCGAAACAACGATTCGGGAGTTATCGTTGCCGCAACTGGAACAAATCAGAATGTTTGATTTATATGCTGGCAAAGAGTTACCCGAAGGCAAGCATTCATTAGCGCTCTCGTTGCGCTACCGCGCACTTGATCGAACGTTGACCGAAGCTGAAATTAATGCGATGCATGCACAGGTAGTGGCGGCTTTACATTCGAAATTCGGAGCTGAATTAAGATAAACTTACAGGAGTGATCCCCTTTTATGGCTGTATCCGGGTTAGAAAAGTTTTCGCATCTCGAAGACAAAATCTATCGCACGGTCGAGTTATGTAAAACTCTCAAACAGGAAAACGAAATCCTGGTTGAGCAAATGACCGAAACGCGAAGAGAGCTTCGATCTCATCAGGAAGAAAAAGAACGGCTTGAAACACAAGTCGAAAGATTACTTGCAGATCGTGATGCGATGCGCTTAAAAGTGGAAGCAATGCTTGATGCCATTGCGGTTCTTGAAATGGAAGCCGAAGCCATTGGAGCCAAACGTTAAGCGTAAATCCCCAACGAAATTATTGAAGTAAACATGGAACAAACTCCGGCTCAAACAGTTAAGGTTGAAATTTACAACCAGACTTATAATATTCGCAGCCGCGATGGCGACACCACCCATATCAAACAACTCGCTGAGTTTGTGGACAGCCGCATGCGCGAAATTACGGCAGGCACGCTGACCGTGGATTCCCTCAAAGTTGCTATTTTGGCGGCTCTGCACATCGCTGATGAATTACATCAGAT
Organism: Blastocatellia bacterium; assembly: GCA_043736395.1. Taxonomy (GTDB): domain Bacteria; phylum Acidobacteriota; class Blastocatellia; order RBC074; family RBC074; genus JAFDVL01. Next base: position 22,058 of record JAYTCQ010000313.1, read on the forward strand.
GACTGATCGCCGTAATAAATTAGACGATGAGGTCGGTGAACGCAGCGGACTGTGCGTAGAACTTTTAGATACACTGCTCAAAAGTCAAAACGGAGCCAATCATAAATAAGACTGGCCATGCTCCACTCTTAATAAACTCCGCCCCCACCAAAAATTTCAAAAGGAATTACAATCATGAAAAAATTGTTAACGCTGGCAATGATCGGCGCATCGTTCTGGATGCCCGTTATTGCGCAGACTAAAAAGTCGAAAGCTACGGCTCCGGTTGTCGCGCCGTCTTCTAACGGAAATGTCGCGGACATTACCGCCGCGCAAATGAAAGATTATTTATATTTTATCGCTTCTGACGAAATGGAAGGCCGCGACACACCTTCACGCGGACTGGATACCACTGCAAAATTTTTAGCGATGATGATGTCACGCTGGGGCCTTCAACCCGCCGGAGACAATGGCACTTATTTTCAAAAAATGAAGCTGCGCCGTGACAAATTTGAACCGGACGCGACCGTGGCTACGATCAATGGCCAATCCTTCAAATTCGGTGATGACTTCCTCGCGCGCCCTAATCCGGGAACAGTCAGCGGCAACTGTGTGTATGTCGCCAACGGCTACATCGTCAAAGACAAAAACATTAATCCGTATGAAACACCAAACGGCAAAATTGATGTCAAAGATAAAATCGTGATTGCGCTCGCGGGCTTACCCAAAGGCGTAACCTTCCAAACTCTTCAATCCGGCAAACAGGGCGAAGACTGGATTGACCCGCTTACTTACGCCGCCAAAAACGGAGCCAAAGCCGTTATTGTCGTGCCAAGTTACGGCGCACTTTCTAATTGGAATCGAACGCGTCAAATGGCGCTCACAAGTGGCGCGCTGACACCTGAAAAAATCAGCGGCGACGGCGAAGAACCTAAAATTCCAAGCATTACCGTTTCGGTTCCGATGCTGAACGCTTTGTTTCAGGGCGAAAAAGAACCCGGACTCGCAATTTTCAGCCGTGCTACTTCTGATCCCGTGGCGCCTTTCGAACTAAGTCCAAACAAAAAAGTTTCAATCACTATCGGTGGAAAATTTGAAGCTCTCATGACACAGAACGTAGTCGCCGTTTTACCTGGCAGCGATCCTATTCTCAAGAATGAATACGTCGCCGTCGGTGCGCATTACGATCACGTTGGAATCGGCGCAACGGATGCGAAAGGCGATGCGCTATATAATGGCGCGGATGATGATGGTTCCGGTACAACGGCAGTTCTCGCGATGGCGGAGGCTTTCGCCAAAGGGCCGCGTCCGAAGCGTTCGATTTTATTTGTCTGGCATTGCGGTGAAGAAAAAGGATTATGGGGTTCAGAATATTTCACAAAATTCCCAACCGTTGACATCAAGCAAATCATCACCCAGCTCAACATTGACATGATTGGTCGCAGCAAAAAAGAGGGCGACACTGACCCGCGCAATAATGATCTTTCCGATGGAAATGAAATTTATGTCATCGGCTCCAAAATGATGAGCAGCGAATTAGGCGCACTCAGCGAGCGCGTCAATACCGGCTTCCTCAACGTAAAATTCAATTACAAATACGACGATCCGAAAGACACGAACCGCTTCTTTTTCCGCAGCGATCATTTCAATTATGCGCAAAAAGGAATCCCGATTATTTTCTATTTTGACGGCGTCCACGAAGACTACCATCGTCCTGGCGATCAACCGGAAAAAATTGATTACCAGAAAATGGAAAAAGTTACGCGGACAGTTTTTGCCACGGCCTGGGAGCTGAGTAATACCGCGACGCGTCCCAAAATTGACAAGCAACTGCCGCCCGAATTAGAGCAGCATTAAAACTTATAAAAACTTAACGCAAAGGGACAAGGGGTCAAGGAAGCAAAGAAAATACTGGAATGTATTCTTTGTTCCCTTGACCCCTTGTCCCTTTGCGTTAAAAATCCCAATGAATGAACAAAATTTTACTATCTAACGGCTCTATCATTGACGGCACAGGCACAACCGCCTACACCGGAAATCTGCTCATTGAAGGGCAAAAAATCTCCGCCGTCTCTTCTCATCCAATTGAATCTGCTCCATCAGATACTAAAATTATTGATTGCACCGGACTCGTCATTGCCCCCGGATTCATTGACGCTCACAATCATTTAGACTTGCAGGTTCTCGAAGATTTACCCGCCCGCGCCAAACAAGGCATCACCTCTGAAGTCGTCGGAAATTGCGGATTTTCTCCGTATCCAGCAACAGATTTAAAACAGCTTCACGACTTCGCTAACGGGATTTTATGCGGTGATGATCACTGGGGATGGCCTCACGCGCACGATTATTTTACAGCTCTCGAACACAGTCATACTACCTTGAATGTCGGTTCCTTAGTCGGACATGGATCGCTCAGAATTGCCGCCGCTGGCAACAAACTTGGACAGCTCACAGACCAGGAACAGCAGACCATGGAGCAACTTTTGATCGAAGCTTTGACGAATGGCGCTGTCGGGCTTTCGACGGGATTGCAATATGCGCCCGGTTCCAGCGCACCGTTTGAAGAAGTCGAACTGCTTTGTCGCATCGTCGCGCAGCACAACAAAATTTATACGACGCACATGCGAGGATATTTTTCCAACGTCCTTGAATCGCTGGAAGAGCAAATCGAACTCGCACGACGTACCGGATGTCGTCTGCAAATTTCGCACTTGCAGGTTGTTGGCGCGCAGAACTGGCACCTGCAACCACGCGCCCTTGAAATCATCGAAGCCGCGCACGATGAAGGCATAGACATTGCCTTCGATTGCTATCCTTATGTTGCAGGCAGCACAGTATTGACGCAGGCATTGCCACAGGAATTTCTCGAAGGCGGCATCAATACACTAGTCGCGAAATTGCAGAATTTGCCCGAACGAAAACACATTGCACAAGCCACCGAAGCCGCGCTGCAATGGCACTGGAGCGACATCTACATTTCAGCTGTGGCCTCTGAAAAAAATCGCGTCACCATCAATCAAAATCTCGCCGACCTTGCCGAAGCTCGCGGCAAAGCACCAGTGGAAGTTATGCTTGATTTACTCGTCGAAGAAAACGGCGCAGTCAACATGCTCTGCTTTAATCAAAGCGAAGAAAATCTGCGGGCAACCATGACGCATCCACTCTCGATCATTATCAGCGATGGATTTTACGTCCACGGAAAACCGCATCCCCGACTGCACGGAACGTTTCCGAATTTGCTCGGCGAATTCGTCCGCGAACGCGAATGGCTTTCACTGGAAACCGCCGTCGCAAAAATCACTTCCCTTCCAGCAGAGCGATTCAAATTTGAAAAGCGAGGAAAATTACAGGAAGGATGTTTTGCTGACATCGTAGTGTTTGATCCACAGCAAATTAAATCTCCTGCCACTTATGCAGATTCTGAACTGGAGCCGGAAGGAGTTCGACATTTGATTCGCACAGGCGAAATGATCAAGGTACATTCTACTAGAAATTAATTGAGCATAAATCGGAAACTATAAAGGACGCTATGTTTCATAAAATAACCAAGACAACCCGCTGGCCCGGTTCGTTTTTTCTCCGGCAAAATACAAACGGTGATAATTGGACGATGGGCTGATACACTTGAAAAAGAATATCACCAGAAAAAGGAGGCTCTGATGGAATTTGTTTTACCATTGCTGATAAAGTGATTTCTGACTTGAGGAATAGCGGTGAGAAACCGCTTGGTCGTCGCGCGCTTGAGCTGCTGGCTGTTGATGGCTACAAGAAGGGAGAACTTTCCGAATATCAGGTCAGGATCATGCTGGGTTTTGATAATCGCTTTGAGGTTGACGCTTTGTTGAAAGAACACGGTGTTTATTACGACTATACCAGCGAAGAATTAATCAAGGATACCGCAGCTCTCCAAAGCCTGCTCCAACAACATCAACGATGATTATTGTCTCTGATACGACTCCGTTTCGTTAACTTATTGAAATTGACGCCGTTGAAATCCTCGCTTCGCTTTTTGGTCAAGTTATCATTCCTGAAGCCGTCGCCGGAGAGTTACAGCATCCCAAGACTCCCCAAAAAGTCAAAGACTGGATGCAATCACCCCAGATTTGGTTAGAAATAAGCCACGCCGATCGCTCTTACTTTACTCCATTGGAACCAATCGATATTGGTGAAACAGAAGCGATTGCACTCGCGTTGGAATTGAAAGCCGATGCAATTTTGATTGATGAAACCGATGGCAAGGAGGACGCGCTGCGGGTCGGTCTGGTACAGGCTATCCTGGAAAATGCTGCGATTCAGAAACTAATTGATCTTCCATCTGTCATCACACTGCTACAGCAAACAACTTTCCGAGCCACCCCAAAACTGTATCAGGATTTACTTGATCGAGACGCCGTAAGAAAACTGATAAAGCCTTAATATTTCGGCTGCTCTCCTACACCAATCATCCAACCGACACGCCTTTATACCCATCTCGCAACGAATTCCGTAACAATTTCCAGCATGCTAACAGCGTCGCAAATTACTGAGGCGCTATGAATATTTTCACACACAATCTGTCACGATGGATCATTCGGATTTCAGGTGTCTGCCTGTTGGCGATGACTGTAATGGCACAGCCAGGCACGCCGCTTCCGGCCAGTTCGGGAATGTCGGATATGAAGCCCGGCTCAGTACTTTTTTATCCTTTTTACACGTCAGACGTCATCAGCACATATAACGAAAATACAAGGATCAACCTCACCAACACACACACTACGCAGGAAGTATACGTACACGTTTTCTTTGTCGATTCCGCTACCTGTCAGGCAGCGGACAGCTTCTTTTGCCTGACTGCGAATCAAACTCTTACCTTGATTGCTTCTGATTATGATCCAGGTATCACCGGGTATTTTATGGCTGTGGCGGTCAATAAAGATACCGGCATTCCTGTCCAATTTAATTATTTGCTGGGTAGTTATTACTTCAAATTGGCTGCCGGATTCGCAACCAATCTTCCGGCTTTATCGTTCGCAGCAATAACGAATACACCTGCGACTGTTAACACTGACGGATCAACAGTAGACATTAAATTCGATGACGTGAATTATAATGCCGGGCCGCGAATGCTAGCGGTAGACAGTCTGCCAAGTCGCGCGGATGGAAATAGTACGATGCTAATTCTGACTCGACTCGGTGGAGATTTAGCGGGTGGTCAGGCCAGAACTATCGGTGGATTACTCGGACAAATGTTTGATGATAATGAGAAGGGTTATAGTTTTTCGATGTCGGGCGGGAACTGTCAGTTCAAGAATATATTTTCAGATTCCAGTCCACGAATGGTTCCGCGTTTCAGTAGCATTGTCAAAGCGGGTCATGTTGGATGGGTCAAGCTGTGGCCGACTGCCAATCTTCCTATTGTTGGAATTTCAGTGAATGCCAATGCCAGCACTGCTATTAATCAAAATTCATACAGCGGCGGACATAACCTGCACATGCTGAGCACTACGACGACAGGCGTGTACACAATCCCTGTCTTTCTCCCCAGTTGCTAGTCCTGATTCGGTGCAGTAGAAGAGTTGCGTTCCTGCCTCATGGCGTCTCTGATCTGCTCCCGAATTTGCTTTTTGAGCTTTGGCGCAATAGGAGCTTTTTCAATTTTGCTATCGGCTTCTTGCTGCGACTGCACCAAAGCTTCATTCACCTGCTTATTAATATCTTTTATGTGCTCACCCAGGTTGTCTACTGAAGGAGGCGCTGGAGGCGGCGGCGGAACTCCTGCCTTTTTCTTTCCTGTGGGAGGTGCGGCAGCTGGGGGTGGTTCAGCTTTCTGCTCCAACAAATCTTTATTTTTGGCCTCCGCATCAATGTCCTTTTGTTCGATTGCAGCCATTGCGCTAAAGATTTTTATTTCTGTATTTTTACGATTGCGGTAATAGCCGGTAATTTCAACGGATCGGAATCCCCGCTCATCGTTCAACTCATATTTCGTTACCTTTTTTTCATTATTTTCCGTTTTCGTCCGGCGCGCATCGTTGCCCATTTCTTCCAGATACCATTCTACGACAGCATCATAATCATCTTTTGTTTCTAGCGTCGCGTATCCGCCCGATTCTCCTGAATCAGTGTGCCCGGAAATATTAAACGGCGTCGTCACCTTAGCATTTGGATAAATCGGAACCTGAAGGTCATCTTCATTTAAAGCTTCGGTTCCAACTTTTACTTTTAAATTATCCCCAATCGAAATCCCCCCCGGAATTCCTTCAATTGGGGCATTTTTGACGGTGTTATTTACTTTATCAATGGCTTTGCTGGCCAGAAAAATCCCACCACCAATAGCTCCGGCAATGATGAGGCCAATGAAGAGAAAAATTCCAAGAATAATCTTAGTGGCATTCCCTGATCTTTTTGGCTTGGCAATCGCCTGCTGATAATTCGGACTGGGAGCCTGTGGAATATATGAAGTCTGTGGCGCTCTCATCGTTTCAGTCGCTTTGGAAAATCCAGCTCCCATCGGAGGTTCCGGAGCTAAAGGAACCGCAGCTTTCGGCGGAATGTCGCCGGAAGGCGTGCCAATCGGCATTGTTGGAGGCAAGGCCGCAGTCGAAATTGGAGTACCACAGCCGTGACAGAATTTCGCCCCGTCACGAGTTTGAATGCCGCATTTATTACAGATTACAGACATTTGATGCCTCCGTAGGGCAAACTTTCCAGTTTGCCTTCTTACAAGATTTACCCACGACTCGAAGTTTCGCTCCGATGAATGGCTTATTCTGACAAAATTTCAGTAGTGTCAGCTCGCAAACTAGAAAGTTTGCGCTACATCTAAATCATTGTCAACGCACTGTGATTAACGAAGAAATAGATAGTAATGTTCGGCTTAATCTGCCGTTTTTGGGGGAGGTAAAGCACAGGCTCGCAGCCCGAAGAACTGAGAAATTCTAGCGCGATTCCGGGCAACCAGCCAATAGCCAATTAACTCAAGCCCTAAAAAAACCGGAAAAGCGTAGATCAAAAAAACTAACAAATTATACGGAAAATATTGCCAGAATAAGTAATTCAGTCCGATGGCACCAAAAAATGTTTTCCCTTTCAGCGTGATGATAACAATTTTTTTATTACACTTTTCGTAATCTGTTCCAAAGCGACTCAACTCCTTCTCTGAATGGCTCTGATAGGGAGTGTATTCGAACAAATTTCGCTTATCTATCATTGCCAGAATTTCACAGCCACGCGTGCAAATGCCACAATCTCCGTCGTATAAAACCTGTATTTTTTTACCAACTTCGATCACAATCTGACTCCTTGGTAAACAGTTACCGCCGAACCTTCCGCCACAAATGCCGAGGCGGGTTCAGCACTCAAACTCTCAACAAATTCTGAGCCATATAAACCTTTGACATCACATTCAAAACGCGATTCCCAGACGCGCCGCACTTTCCACGAAGGATGCTCAACCTGATATTCAATGGTTCTGCCGTTTGGTTGTTTTGAATATCCCCAATAATGTTCAGTGATAAATTCCTCTTCAGAGCCAGCAACCAAAGGCTCAAAATTTCCTTGCGTCAAAACTTGCAGAGAGTTCCATTGTTTTTCGGAGCGCCAGTCAAATTGGTACTTGTGATTCCCGATTTCGTGACGCATCGGCATCGCTTCATAATTTTCATTGTAGCAAACCCGCGCTACTGTTGCGATTGCTTGGCGCGGAACAATTTCCTTGATAAAGACAGTGCCTCGCCGCCAGCCTTCCGGCATTTTTCGGCGGACATAAAAGCGGAGATTCACTTCCTCAAAATTCCGATGAAACGGAATCGGAATCCCCAAAACTTTTGTCTTTAAAAACATAAATCCAACCATACTCACCAGCGCTCTTCCCTGCCATAAATCCAGCTCAGTTCCCGAAGGCAGATAAGCATTCAATAACACCGGATCAACCTGATAATTAATCATCACCAGATCGCGCCATTCAGCCGTCAGAAAGGAATTCTTTTTCATTTATGTAATTTACTCATAAATTGTCCGTTAAAGATTCTGTTTCTTTCACAGAATCTTTATTGACTCAATTGGTTTGACCTTAAAGCTAATGCGGCGTAGAATTTTGACACTCTATCTTTGCTGATGCAGTAATAAAAAACTAAGCTCGCGTTAGACGAGCGAAGCAAAAAATTCTTTCATAGCGAAAAGAATGAATCACAATTACAAATCTTCACAGCTCATAAATATGAGCTAACCAAAAATATTTTCTCGCAACTCAATTCTTAGGAGGTAAGTATGCGAACAGTTCCCTTTGAGCTTATGCGTAAGGTAGCGATGATGACACTAATGCTTGGAGCATTCTTTGTTATGATTCAACCTGCGTCAGCCCAGGTTCTATACGGTACGGTATCAGGAAATGTCTCCGATCAATCAGGAGCCATCGTCCCGGAAGCAACCGTCACTCTCACCAATAAAGGTACCGGACAGGTACGCGAAACAACGGCGAATTCGGATGGAAATTACAGCATCCCGAATGTCCTGCCTGGTGTTTATGAATTAAAGGTCACGAAACAAGGCTTTTCGACCTATACCGAAACCGGACTAAATGTGACAGCGAATAACGTCGCGCGCATTGATGCAAAAATGAAAGTCGGAAATGTCAGCGAAGTAGTCTCCGTAACTGCCAATGCGACAGCACTGCAAACCGAATCTTCCAGCGTTAAGTCTGAAATCAGCTCAAAAGAAATTCAGGCATTGCCAATCAGCAATTACCGCAACTATCAATCCTTGCTGAATCTCGTACCAGGTACGACGCCAGCGGGATTCCAGAATGCGAACACCGACACACCGGAACGCTCCTTAACCACGAACGTTAACGGTACAGCTCGTAACAACAACAATACACGTCTGGACGGCGCTCAATCAGTTAACATTTGGTTGCCGCATCATTCAGCGTACGTTCCTCCGTCAGAGTCAATTCAGGAAGTAAATATTTCCACGAATAACTTCGACGCGGAACAAGGCTTAGCCGGTGGCGCAGCCATTCAGGTCATCACAAAATCTGGTACCAATGAATTTCACGGTTCAGCGTTTGGTTATCTTGATAACCATCTCTTCCGTGCGCGTAACGCTTTCCAGCCCACCGCGCTTGGAAAAAATAAACCAAAAAATTTGCGTTCAATTCCTGGCGCAACCATTGGTGGTCCAATCATCAAGGATAAATTATTTTTCTTTGGTAGCTGGGAAGGAATGTACGAACGGTTGATTCGTGATGGACGTTTCAGCGTTCCAACGGCTGACCTTCGCACTGTAGCTACCGGAGTTAATTTCACACCGTACAACACTATTTACGATCCTTATACCGGCACTTTGATGAACGGCTCAGATCGTACCGCGTTCGCCGCAAATACTATTCCCGCGAATCGCATTAGCGCAGTCGCACTGAAAGTGTTGCCGTTAATTCCTCTGCCAAATCTGCCAGGTGCAGCAAATAACTATTACGCTTCTGGAACACAGGTTTTCAATCGTAATAACTACGATGTCAAATTGAACTGGAATCGTACTGAGAAGCATCAAGTCTGGACAAAATTCAGCCACATGAAGGCTGATGTTACAGGCGTCTTCGCACTTGGCGCAGCTGGTGGTCCCTGCGTATGCGACGGTGGCAGCGGAACAGGCTACACCAAATCTTACGTCGGAACTGTCGGGCACACCTGGTCAGTTGGAAGCGGATTCGTGGTAGACGGAAACTTCTCCGTCACACATCGCGATCACGAAACAACTGGTCCTGATTATGGAAAAAATATCGGTCTCGACGTGTTAGGAATTCCTGGCACGAACGGCCCGGATATTCGTCAGAGCGGATTCCCGCAAATTGCTTACGGCTACACCGGACTCGGCAACCAGAACAACTGGAGCCCCGTAACCCGCGCCGAACGCAGCTACACGTTCACGCAGAATGCAGCCAAGATTCGTAACAATCATACGTTCCGTTTTGGTGCTGACATCGTGAATCATCAACTTAATCATTGGCAGCCGGAAATCGGCGTTGGGCCACGTGGTGCTATCACTTATGGTGGCGGCGCAACGACTCTCGCTGGTGCTGGTGCAACCCAGTACAATGCGTATGCCGCGTTCTTACTCGGTTCAGCAACTCTGACACAGAAGAGCTTACAAAATGAATTGTTAACGACACGCGAATGGCAAATGGGCTTTTTCGCCAGCGATCGTTGGCAGGTAACTCGTAACTTGACCTTAAATTTAGGACTGCGTTACGAAATGTTCCCAATCATGACTCGTGCTGATCGTGGTATTGAACGGCTTGATATTGATCCAGCCAATCCATTAGCAAAAACAATTATTAATCCAAATCCAGCTCCTGGAATTAATCCAATTAGTCTGGGTGTTTTAATCGGCAGCCGTGGTAACACTCCTGCTGATGCTGGCATTAAATCCAGCAAGAAGCTGTTTGCTCCACGACTCGGATTTGCTTATCGCTTAGGTGATAACATGGTAATCCGTGGCGGCTACGGCATCACTTATGACCCGATGCCTTTTGGTCGTCCGTTACGTGGATTCTATCCTGGCACAATTGCCATTGATAACATTCCAACCGGAACTGGAGCTGTCGAAGGCGTCACTCCTTATGGCTTCCTTGGCAACACCGCTGGTGCAATCACTACACGCGGAATTATCGGCGTTGGTGGTCTTGGTATTCCTGCCATCATCAGTCCTGATCTTTCTTCAGGTCTGATTGCATTACCAGGAAACGTTCAAATGCGCAGCCCGTATGCTGGCACATTGCATCGCGGAAAAATTCAATCCTGGAATTTGTTCGTCGAACGCAAGTTCGCGGGAGACATCAAGATTGAAGCTGGCTACGTTAGCACCCAAACCTCTAACCAATTTGCCGACATTGAAATCAATGCGTCACAGGGACCAAACCTTGCTCGTCCGTTGTCTTCAATCGGTCGTAACGCTTCCACCCTGCTCTGGGATGGATGGTTAAGCTCCAATTACCATGCTCTGCAAGTTGCCGTGAATCGTCGCCTCTCAAAAGGCGTTTTGATCAAAGGCGCTTACACCTATTCGAAAGCCATTAACATGACTGACGATACGGGTTGGGCAGGTGTCGGCTGGAACGCGCAATCACAAATCGCCCGTAACCGTGCTGTTGCCGGATACGATATTCCGCAGAACTTGCAGATGGGAGTCGTCGCGGAACTTCCGTTCGGTAAAGGTAAGAAATGGGTCGGAGACGGCGCAGGTGCTGCCGTTCTTGGCGGATGGACTCTCAGCAGCATTTATAGTGCTGTTTCCGGTCGCCCGTTCTCTGTCAGTGCTGCAGGCGGTTCTGTGAATTCTCCTGGCAACGCTCAGACACCGGACATCATTGGGGGTGCAGTTTCCTATCCTCGCGGAACAGGACCTGGCACTTCATGGTTTAATCCGAACGCTTTCCGTCCAGTTGAATTTTCACCTGGATATAACACTACGACCGGACGCCGTTTTGGTACTGCCGGACGTAACATCCTGCGCAATCCCGGATATGCCAACATTGACATGTCTTTGGTTCGCAGCTTCCGCTTCACTGAAAGAGTCAACATGGAATTCCGCGTTGATGCTTTCAACTTTACCAATACTCCACACTTTGGCGGACCTGGAACCAATGCTTCAGCACCGTCACGTCAAGCTGATCCGTTGCTGCCTCGCTTTGGTGAGATTCTGCTTGATGCAGCAGGAAAACCAAGGCTGAACGGATTCACTGAAATCACCAGTGCAGCACAAGATCAGCGTCAATTCAGATTTGGTATTCGCTTAGCGTTCTAAATCAATCTGAAAAAATTAAGCGGACGTTGGAAGTATAATTCCAACGTCCGCTTTTTTGTTTACCGGGAGCAACCACTGGGAGCGCCCGCATCCTGCGGGCGA
>JAYTCQ010000314.1:0-12409 GCA_043736395.1 Blastocatellia bacterium
AAAGTTATGCCAAATGGGTGATCTTCAAAACCCTTATTAAAAGCGTGTATTTTTAATGTCAAGCGTAAATCTAAGATTTCGACCGCGTAACATGAGTTATAAGAAACACAAAAGTATTTTTTGATAAAAGTAATTTTACTCTCCTCGTTTCGGCGCCTCAATCTCTCCAACTTTATGTAATTTCATCATTGACGATAGGCTTGGTTGTTCAGGCAGACGTCCGGCCATCGCAATAATTGTCTGACCTTTTTTTGCCGCTCCGCAGCGAAGCAATTCTTCATCGGCCTGTGCCAGCAATTCATAGCTGAGGCAGTTAAAGTTCAATAAATGCGGCTCTAATCCCCAAATTGCGGAGAGAGAATTTCTGGTTCTCTCATGCGGCGTGAAAGCAATCACTCGTGCGCGGGGGCGAAGGGCTGCCAGATGGCGCGCCATTGTGCCGGACTTACTGAAAACAATAATTAATGGAGACTGAAGCTCCTGCGCGGCGTAAATCGCTGCTTCCGCGATGGCTCGGCCTTCGGTTCCCTTTTGTGATCCGTGAATGATTTCGCGCGTTCGATCTAATTGCGCGGAGCAGGATTTTTCGGTGAATTCGATGATGCGCGACATGGTTTCGACGGCGGCTACCGGATAGGCTCCGACGGCGGTTTCGGCGGAGAGCATCACGGCGTCTGTACCGTCAATAATCGCGTTGGCTACGTCAGAGGCTTCGGCACGGGTGGGACGCGGTTCGTGCGTCATGGACTCCAGCATTTGCGTCGCGGTAATGACTAATTTTTCGGCGGCGTTGGCTTTGGCAATAATTTGTTTTTGATAAAATGGAACGCTTTCGACGGAAGATTCTACGCCTAAATCTCCACGCGCGACCATCACGCCGTCGCAGGCTTCGATGATGCCGTCGAGGTCGTTTAGGGCTTCGACCTTTTCAATTTTGGCAATCAGCGGAGTGTTCGCGCCTAAAAATTCAATCAAGGTTTTTGCGCCGATGCAATCACGCGCACTGCGTACAAACGAAAGGGCGACGTAATCCACTTGCTGTTCAATACCGAAGCGCAAATCTGCGTGATCTTTTTCTGTCATCGAAGGTGCAGAGATTTTCACACCGGGTAAATTGATCCCTTTGTTTTCTCCTAGCAATCCGCCATTAATCACTCGACAGGAAACATCAGTGGCTTCAACGCGCTCAACCTGTAGTTCAATTAATCCGTCAGCCAATAAAATTCGATCTCCGATATTCACATCTTTTGAGAGGTGTTTATAAGTCGTCGAAACGCATCCCGCTTCACCCAGCACATCCCGCGTCGTGATTGTCAGATGATCGCCGGCATTTAAATTAAGCACCTGCCCGTCACGAAGTTTTCCCGTACGAATTTTCGGGCCGCTTAAATCCAGGAGAATTGCCAACGGGCGATTGAGTTCGGCGGCAACGGTACGCGCCAGTTTAATTGTTTCCGCGTGAGTTTCGTGTTCACCGTGGGACATATTGACGCGGACGACATCCATTCCGGCTAATAATAATTCACGTAATTTTTCAGGAGAATTTGAGGCAGGGCCTAAGGTCGCTACGATTTTAGCTTTTTTCATGGGGCGAATTCTAACAAGAATGCGGTCAAATCAGCTATGTGATTTGACCGCATAAAAATAATTTAAGGTTGTATTAATTCTAATTTTTCGCTAAAGCCGCAGCGATAGCGGCTTTGAGGTCGGCTTCCGTTTTCGCATTGTGACCGTAGTTATGCAGTACAAGTTTTCCGTCGCGTCCGAAGACTAACGTTTGCGGTGCGGAAATATCACGCGAATCAACATAATTCACAAATTCAGTTTCAGAAATTTGCGCGACCGGATACGTAATGCCCTGGTCTTTAATGAATTGCCTCACGCGTTCGACTGAAGAAGATTCCGATTCCAATCCGATAATTTGCAGATCATTCGTGGAAGCCATTTCTGTCATCGTTTCTTTGATATGATCGCGCGAATGAGCGCAGGACATGCCAAAGAAATCCAGTACGACAACTTTACCGCGCAGGCTCATAAGCGAATATTGCGCTCCGTCTACCGTATTCAATCTATTTTGCACGACACTATCTTTTGGTAATTTTCCGACTTTGCTGATGGCTTCAGTGATCAATGGTCTAACGATTGAAAATCCAAGTATCATCAGGAAGCCAAATGCAAAAAATAAGGCTCTGAATTTAAGTAAAGAAATTTTGGCTGCTTTCATTTTTTCACCTTTCCAATTTAATACTCGTAAATTTATTTTTTGCGACGGGTGACCGCCGCAGTTTTATTTGCAGGAGCTGTATTTGCAGTAACTTTCGGTAATGATGCTGGAGATACTTGCGCTGGCGCAGTTTCACCTAAAGCGGCTTGCGCCAGCGTATTGAGTTCTTTCGTGTTGGCTTCGCTCCAGCCAATCCAACGCTTCATCATTTTCCCGTTTTTCCCGAACATCACGACTTGCGGAACACTGTGATTATGGCTGTCAGCATAGTAGGCAAGAACTTCGTTGCTTAAAAAACCGACCGGGTAACTGACTCCATAATCGGCAACAAATTTTTTCACCTTGGCAGCATCTTCTTTTTTGTCAGTTGCCAATCCTAAAATGATCATGCCCTGCGCTTTGTATTGATTGAAGGCTTTTGCCATGTGGGGTGCGTGATCCTGACAATGTGTACACCACGAAGCAAACATATCAATGATGCAAACTCGTCCACGCAGGCTTGAGAGCTTCACTTTTTTTCCGTCAATCATTGTGACTTCCATTTCAGGAGTGTCAGATGATCCGTCGGCTGCCGGTAATTCAGGAATATCTTCTTTTACCACAGCGGCTTTTTTAACAGGCGATTTCGCAGAATTATGCGCTACGGCAGAAACAGCAAATAACGCGAACAATGATAAGCAAACGATGAACGATTTGCTGAAAGACAGGTTTTTGTGAAACATAGTGAATACTCCTGGAAAGGGGGGTCGGTGATTGGTTGTCCGTGATCGGCGACAACTGACCACCACTATAATTGTTTGGCAATTGCTTCTTCAAGTTGGGCCATACTATGACGCGGATCGCTGCCGATAAGATGCTCAACGAGCTTGCCTTCGCGTGAAATTAAAAACAGTTGCGGGATCGGCGCTCCCAGGCCGGTGTTATCTTCCGTACCATCAAGAAAAGCGCGTTGAATCTTTTCACTGGCGTAAGCCACAGTGTAGTTGATTCCGGCTTGTTGCATAAATTCTTTGACCAATCCGCGATCCTGTTCTTCGTCAATATTTAATCCAACTACCATAAATCCCTGGTCGCGGTATTTTTGATTTAAGGCTGCCAGCTTCGGAGCCTGCTCACGACACGGCGCGCAAAAGGTCGCCCACACATCTACTAAAACAACTTTACCTTTTAAATCTCCAAATTTTATTTTCTTACCGTCTGGCTGCAAAAGTTCGTCAGCTGAAACAGATTGAATATTTTTTTCGCGTAAGACGGCTCCGGGTTCTTTTGATGGAGATGAAAATTTCGCGCGAGCAATGGTCTCAATCGGCTTCACCTCGGAGGTAGCTTTCGGCGGCGGAGCACTATCACATGCCAGGATGAAGGCTGCAACAAAAATAATCAGCGCAAATTTTCTAGTTAATATAGTCATGCTCTTCGTTGTCCGGGATTTTATCAAGGCTCTCAAAATTAACCAGATCGTCGTGACCAGGCTCGGATAAACGATACCCTTCATCTGCCCACGTGCCCAGATCAATCATTTGACATCGCTCCGAACAAAAAGGGCGAGTCGGATTTTCATTGCCTTGCGCATCGCGCCAATAAGTTTCTTTTTGACAGTATGGACACTTCATAATTTAAGCCTTAATCATACCGAATTTTTGGCGAAAATCGAAATCTAATTCAAAGCGTGCGATAATGGATTAAATCATTGATTATTTTTTAGGTAAAAAACGATTATGAAAACGAAAATACTAAGTCTGATTCTTCTTTCATTTTCTGTGCAAATTTTCGCACAAAGCGGACGCGGACGGAATGCTCCGCCTCCGCCTCCAAAACCTACCCCGAATCAGCCAGCCGTCGCAGTTCCGACGATTCTTAATTTGCCAGACGGCGGTAAGATTGTGAAACACGAAGTCAATAATGCAACTTCGCGTTTTGTGCTTAAAAACGGGCTGACTGTCATTATTCGTGAAAAACATTCCGTTCCGCTCGCCGCTGTGACGACGTACATCAAAGCCGGATATTTTAATGAAGCGGATGAAACCGTAGGTCTTGCGCATTTAATGGAACACATGTTTTTCAAGGGTACGACTTCGCGACCGCTCGGCGTGATCGAAAGGGATACGGCGAAGCTTGGTGGACAACTTAATGCCAGCACTTCCTACGAAAAAACTTCTTATTACGCGATTGCTCCGTCTGAAAGTTTGCCAAAAATTTTAGAGATTCAAGCGGATATGCTTTTGAATCCAACTTTCGATCCAGAAGAAATAAAAAAAGAAGCGCTCGTAGTAATTCAGGAAAGTAAACGAAAACAGGATAATGCTACGGCGCTGGCATTGGAAAAAATGTATGGAACCGCTTTTACAACCCATCGCATGAAGCGCTGGCGGATCGGATCAGAAGCAGTTTTGCAAGCCGCCACTCGTGAACAATTGCAGGTGTATTATCAGAGCTTTTATCGTCCTGAAAACACTGTTCTCGTCATTGTGGGCGATGTTTTTACGATGCAAATTATTGGACAGGTTCAACAGCTCTACGCCAACTTCGCAGCGGCTCCAAAAGTTGAAATCAAGCCTGAAAATAAAGACACTTCGGCTCCAGCTTCAACTGTCAAAAAGCCTGTCGCTCAAGCCAATCCCAAAACAGCAACCGCTACTAAACCCGCACCGAAAGAACCGGTCATCGCGGTGGTAGTTCCGGCTGTTCCGGTTGCTCCTGTTTCGTCGCTCGGCCTTGAAGAAGCTGCGCAGGAAAAATTACGCTACAGCAATGAACGCGGAGACATCGGGCAATCCGTCATCACCTTCGGCTATCACATTCCAGCCTTAACAAAAACTGCCGAAGGATTAAAAGAGCAAGCCGCGCTCGAAGTGATGTCTGCCGTTTTAGGACTGGGGCGCGGCGCGCGTTTGCATCAATCTTTGATTGAAAAAAATGCTTCTGCTGCCAGCGTCAATGTTGATGTTTCATCGCTGCCGACGGCTGGAATTTTCAGTGCGCAATTGACTGTCGCTCCTGAACGGATTGATCGCGCCGAAGCTGATTATTTCAGGGAAATCGAAAAATTCCGACGGGAAATTGTGAGTGATGGCGAATTGCAACGCGCAAAATCCATGTTGGAAAAAAACTTTTATAATGCGACTGTGGCTTTGAATCATGAATCTGAACTTTTAGCGCATTATCAATTACAACTGGGCGATTTTAAATTGCTGGATTCAGCGATGGATCGAATGCTCGCAGTCACTGCCAAAGATGTTCAGCAGGTCGCGGCAAAATATTTTTCGCTCAGCAATACGACCGTTCACGAATATGAACCGCGCACCGCGACGGCTCGCACTTACACGCCCGAAAAATTTTCCGACGCCGTAGCTATTTTCGCTCCCGCCGCCCTTCAATCTATCAAGCCCGAAGACATCAAACCGGCGGTAAATCTGAAACAATTCGCGCAAGGCAAAGAACGAAATAATAACGCCGATGCCGACAAAGTTTCGTTTGCTCCGCTACCACTTCCAATTAAGGATTTTTCGGTGTATCGCGGCCCGCGTGCCTACGTGCGCGAAGATAAAGGACAGCCCAAGTTAACTGTTGGCATATTTTTTCAGGGCGGGAGATTAACGGAAGATCAATCCAATAGTGGCATTACGGAATTGATGTTACGCGCGATGATGAAAAGTACGATGACGCGCAAAGGCGATTTGATCGCGCTGGAAATGGAAAGTTACGGCGGAGAAATCACCCTTGTAAATGAACCGGATTTCTTTGGCTATAGCTTGGATGTTTTATCGCGCAATGCCGAAAAAGCGGTCAACGTGCTGATGGAAATTATTGAAAATCCTTACTTCGATCCAAAAGACATTACGCGTGAAAAAGAAGCCATCACAGCGCAGCAGATTCAACAGCGCGACAGCAGTTTGCAACGTCCACTCGAACTGGCAATGGCTTCGATTTATGCGGGACATCCGTACGGTTTACCGCGCTACGGCTTACCCGCCGCGCTTAAACCCGTCACCGATGAAACGCTCGAAGCGTGGCATAAAAAATCAATCAAGCGACAATTACCGTTAGTAGTTTTGGTCGGCGACACGGATGGATCGGCGCTGGTTGCCAGCATTTTCGCTGAAGGAGTCAAACGCAGTAGCAGTGATCTTGATCAGGTTTTAAAGGTAAATTTGCCTCCTTTGACAGAGACTCCGCAGGAAAAAATCGAACCCAGAAATCGCAAGCAAACGGCGCAGGTTATCGCCTTTCGGATGCCAGCGACAACGAATCCGTATGCCTTGCAGGTACTGCAAAATTATGCGTCCGGAATGGGCGGCAGACTTTTCACAGAACTCCGCGACAAGCAGAGCCTGGCGTATACAGTGAGACTTAATTACCAGCAAAATCTGGCTTCCGGGGCATTGTTGGCCTACATTGCAACTTCGCCGGAAAACGAAGCCCGCGCTAAAGAAGGCTTATTAAAAGAGCTGGAAGGTTTAATTAAGACGCCGCCCAGCGAAGATGAATTTGAGCGCGGACGCAATGCCGCCATTGGATCATTTGCCGTCCGGTTGCAATCCAGCGAAGCGCGTCTCATGGAATACGTCAAAACCATCATCGCGGGACGAAAACCTGCTGACGTTGAAAATCAGCCGGAACTAATTCGTGCTGTCAAACCGGAAGATATTAAAACCACCACTGAAGCGATTATTAAATTAAATCAAGCCGGACGTGGAGTAGTTCGTGGTGAGGCGATTAAAAATTAAAAATTTAATTAGACTGGATTAACAAGATTTACAGGATGACCTCAATGATTTTGATTTATGTTTTTTCTAATCGTGTAAATCTTGTTAATCCAGTCTAATTTTCTATCCCTCTTTCAATGTCTGAATTTTCCTTCATCAAAAAAATCCGTGAACGCGCCGCGCAACATTCCAGCGAAGCCATTTTAGGCATCGGTGATGACACCGCAATTTTGCCTGAATTCGCAGGACGCGAACGCCTTATCACTGCGGATTTGTTGATCGAAGACGTTCATTTCAAATTGGACTACACGCCGCTTTCCTGCCTTGCGCACAAAGCCTTAGCCGTCAGCTTGAGCGACATAGCCGCAATGGGCGGGACGCCGGAATTTTCATTGCTCACACTCGGCATTCCAAAATCTTTGATCGAATTAAATTGGGATGAATTTTTTGCCAGCTATTTTGCACTCGCTGAAAAATTCGGCGTCACGCTCATCGGCGGAGATACTTCTTCGTCTCCTGATAAATTGGTGATTGATTCCATCGTGATGGGAAGCTGCGAACGTGGTCAAGCAATTCGCCGCAGTACGACAAAAATTGGCGATGCGATTTTTGTCACTGGAGCCTTGGGAGCTTCGGCGTTAGGTTTACAATTATTATTAAAAGGTAAGACCAAAAAAAATAATTCGATCACTGCCCATCTAATGCCGCAACCAAGAGTTGAATTTGGCATTGCGCTGGGAGCTTCCGGCCTCGTACGTTCAATGATGGATGTGAGCGATGGCTTAGCGCAGGACTTATCGCACATCTGCGAAGAGAGCAATGTCAGCGCAGTGCTCTATGCTGAGGCAATTCCCATTGCCGACGGTGCAAATTTTGAATTGGCTATCAGCGGCGGCGAAGATTATGAATTATTATTTACCTCGCACCATGCTAGCCAAAATGCCTTGCAAAAAATTGCTCAAACTAGCGGCGTACGCCTGACCTGTATCGGCGAAATCATCGAGAAAATAACCGACCCCATTTTTCTGAATCGTGATAAAAACATTCAACCGCTAAGAATCCAAGGCTTCGATCATTTCACCTTGTAGCGTGAACTGTTAGTTCACGCTGTCTGGCAGACTCAAACTTCCAGCGAAAACCTAAAGCCTTCATGGTAAATTCTTGAATCAAAATCAGCGTGAACTAACAGTTCGCGCCACTATTATCTGCGGCAAAGATAGTTTACCATTACAGAATGATTACTCAGGAAGAACGAATTCAAAAAAAGCTGCTTCGCAAAATGGGCGAAGCGATCAAAGATTTCGGAATGATTTCCGAAGGCGACAAAATTATGGTGTGCCTGAGCGGCGGCAAAGACAGCTATTCAATGCTCAACCTCCTGCTCGACATTCGACGCAAAGCTCCCGTCAATTTTGACATCGTCGCGGTCAATTTAGATCAAAAGCAACCGAACTTTCCGGCGCATATTTTGCCCGAATACCTCACGGAAAAAGGCATTCCCTTTCGCATCGAAGAGCAAGACACCTATTCCATCGTCAAGCGCATTAATCCGAACACGTACTGTTCCGTTTGCGCGCGTCTGCGTCGCGGAATTCTCTATCGCGTCGCCGTCGAGGAAGGCTGCACGAAAATCGCGCTCGGACATCACGCCGATGATTGCATCAATACGTTTATGATGAACGTGCTGTACGTCGGACAATTAAAAGCGATGCCGCCAATTCTACGCTCCGACGACGGACGAAATACGATTATTCGTCCGCTGATTTATTGCTGGGAAAAAGAAGTAGCCGAGTACGCCGCGACGCAGAATTTCCCGATCATTCCGTGTGATTTGTGCGGTTCACAGGAAAATCTCAAACGTAAAAAGGTGAAACGATTTTTAGATGAACTGGAAAAAAATGATTTCCCATTTGTCCGTCAATCAATGATGGCAGCACTGGGAAGGGTTACGCCTACGCATTTACTTGATCACAAACAATTTGATTTCAAATCATTGACCGCGATGACCGGAGATGTTTCCGCTGAATTGGATGAAGCCATCATGGGACACGATGTTCCAGCAACAGATTTTGCCGGGATGGCAGCGATTCAGTAATCGTAGCGTAACCAGCCATGGTTGCGACAGCTTTTTTGCCGTAGCAAAAAAGCCAATCTATGACATTTCTGAACCCGTCAATAGAATTGGATTTGTGCGAAGAAAAGGCAGAGATGACAGAACACACGGAAATAACGGAACACACGAAATTTCTTTACACTTAAATGATCTGGAAAGCGGGATTCTTTTTCCGTATGTTTCGTTATTTCCGTGTGTTCCGTATTCTCTCTTCTGCCAACATTACTCTAGACTTATGAAGATATATGCTGACCATTCAAGATGTGATTGCGTCATAGATTAGGCTTTGCAAAGCCTGTCGCAACCATGGCTGGATTGCGCTACATCTTTAGGCATTTGTCACAAATACACACTCAATGCTAAGCTTGCCCGCGTTAAATCTGATAACCAGAATGATAACCAGAACTTGATAACAGGAAATTTTCAGGAAAGAGTAATGCCAAATTCGACCCCTCCGATGAAGCTCGTACAGATTGAGCCAAAAAATAAATCTGGCGCAGAGTATTCAGCTTCAACCGTAAATCAACTAGCTCCCAAGCCGGTCACGGATATTAACCTTCCGCCGATCCCGTCAGACATGTGGGTATACCGCATGAAGTTCTACGCCGGATTCCGCAAGGTCTTAGGTTATTTCTACACCACACATTCTTACGGAGCGACGCGCCGCTGGATCATGGCGAAGACTTTACCAGATAAAATCTTGAATCGCTGGAAGCCGTACCAAAAAGGCGAATGCAACCGTTGCGGACTGTGCTGCAAGATTGTTTTCAATTGCCCATTTTTCTTCGAAGACGGCAAGACGACTGCCTGCATGATCTACACCACAAAACACGCTGTACCGCCATGCGTCAGCTTCCCTGCCGACCCCAACGACCTCCGCGAAGTCCAACGCGAAGTGGCTCCCGCACCTTGTCCCTTTTATTTTGAAGGACAGCCGGAACATCCGACGACTTGGGGGGCGATTAAGGCAGAGATACAGATTGAATGGAGAAAGAGAAAGAATAAATTCAAACAAGTATTTGATTTTTAAATTTTAAAAGCCGATTTTCAGCAAGTCTTGCTTTGTTTTCAGCCAGAAATAAAGGATGATTTTTATTGGGAAATTTGTTCATCTATTCAGATTATTAGACTCCATATTCGACTTAACTCAGTTAATAGTTATAATTCCTTCCAAGTCATTTTCTCTTTACAACAACTTTTCGTTAACTGGGCTTACCTGCCTTTTGGAGGATAGATGAAACTTCAGCACTTCTATTTGTTTTTTTTGACCGTAGTTTTTCAGTTCTCGATCGCAGCGCAAAACACTGGTTTACTGAATGGCAAAGTCACTGACCCTGCCGGAGCTGTTGTTGCCGGAGCCCAGGTCACACTAAAAAATGATACCGATGTAAAGATTCAAACTGTGACGACTACTGAGATTGGACTATTCACCTTCAATGCATTGGAAAATGGAATCTATACTTTAAGTGTCTCCAAAAGTGGTTTCACCACAATACAACAAAAAGTCACCATCGTAGCCAATCCACCAGTATCTCTTGAAGTGAAGCTTAGCTTGGTAGAAACACGAGCCGAAGTAAATGTCTCGGCCAAAGGTACGGCAAAGGCAAACAACGAGGTTAATTACCGAGCATTACGAGAAGGAACATTAGGCGAGAGTTTTACGGTCACGAATCTGGTGATCAAACGTGATGTCGGAATCATTACGCTCAAATCGGGACGCGTGACATTTACCAATCAAGTTCTGGATCGGATGGCAATCGCCGTTTTTAATGGTGATGGTGAGTTCTCGTTAACTCCAGTGATTGACATTGAAAAGCGTCATTTAAAAGGGATTATCAATCAGGAAACTGTGGCGGAACCATTCAAACGATTAGTCATCACATTCAATGATTCGACCTATGCTGATGTGCTTCGCAATGGACAACCAGCCTCTGGTGAAGACAATCAAGCTAAGGATACATTGAAAGATTTCCGTGATCGAGTTCGTGATGACGGATTTTTGAAGGAAAATATCGAGGCGAATTTGCTAGGCTATCTTTACAATCCACGCCGGGGGCAATATTTCAATGCCTATTTTTTTGGCAACCAACATAAAGATTTACGTTTTTTTCTTCGTAATCTTGGAACAACAGGTGCGTTACCAGGATGGCATACGTCGGAAGAAGTTATGGTCATCAACGCCGACAGCTTCAGCAACGATTCAGGAATCTGGTATTCAGGACATTTAGAAAGAGAATATCAAAAAGGAACTGCCAGCTCTGAAGAAGAGAGCAGCGTCATTGATGTTCTTAACTACAAAATAGATAACATCATAGCCCGCGAAAAACTGACGGCAACTGCTGAAATCACCTTCAGTTCGATGTTCGATGGCGAGAGGGTTCTTTCCTTTGATTTACTACCATTCCTTCGAGTTTCCAAGGTCAATTTTGAAGGTCAAGAAATAGATTTTGTGCAGGAAAATCGCAAGTCGGATGGATCATTTTTTGTCATTACGCCTGAGCCGCTAACCAAAGGACAAAAGTACAAACTTACCGTCGAGTATCAAGGCGATAAAGTAGTAACAGATGCGGGTAATGGTAATTTTTTCATCAGCGCACGAACCAGTTGGTATCCCAGCGCAAATGCATTTGAAGACCGTGCGACCTTCGACCTGACATTCAAGTTTCCGAAACAGTTCACCCTTGTCAGCGTAGGAAAATTAGTTGATGAGCAACCTGCCACTGGATTAAAAGATTATCTGACATCACATTGGGTTGCTGAAGTACCACTTGCAGTCGCAGGATTCAATATTGCCATCTACAAGAAGAAAGAAGAATTTGATACTACTACGAAATATAACATCGAAGGTTATGCAACATCAGAGCTTCCATCGAGTCTGCTCTTTACAGTGAAACAAGGAAGCGGCAATACGCCTAATACAATGGTAGATCGTGAAGTGAGTGGAATTACTCCAACTCGCTTATTGGACAAAGGAATCATCGAAACAAAAAATTCTATTCGGCTATTTTCGGCCTTCTTCGGTGAGTTACCCTACGGAAGATTGGCGATTACACAACAGCCCCAAATGAATTTTGGACAATCGTGGCCGACCTTAATTTACTTACCGCTTATTTCCTTCATGGATTCGACACAACGTAAGGAATTGTACCAACGCAATACAGCAAGTTTGGAGGGGTTTATTGCCGAAGTGACTCCACATGAAGTCGCGCATCAATGGTGGGGACATATCGTCGGTTGGGCTTCGTAT
Source organism: Blastocatellia bacterium (assembly GCA_043736395.1). Lineage (GTDB taxonomy): Bacteria > Acidobacteriota > Blastocatellia > RBC074 > RBC074 > JAFDVL01. The sequence continues at coordinate 12,291 of JAYTCQ010000314.1, forward strand.
CACGATCAATGGTTATCAGAAGGATTTGCTGATTTTTCGGCTAGTCTATACTTGCAATACAATTATCCCTTAGACAAATACCATCACTTCTGGAAAGTGCATCATGACAATATCGTAGA
>JAYTCQ010000315.1:0-25191 GCA_043736395.1 Blastocatellia bacterium
ATATAATTGTCCTGGTGTAGATTCAAAATCGCGTTCGCTCATGCTACGAATGGCTGAGCGTTTGCCACAGGAATGGGAAATTGATTATGAAGACCTGGGCAATGTTTATGGGCGTGAACATATTCAAAGCTGCAATGCCTGCGTTTCAACTTCAATGGCGCTATGTGTCTGGCCGTGTAATTGTTATGAAAAAGATAGCAAAGGCGAGCCTGATTTAATGTGGAATCTTGATCTGTATTTGCGGCTTGATTTAGCTGATGCCTGGGCCATTATCGGGCCGGTCAATTGGTATGCTCCGACCTCAAATTTAAAACTCATGTTCGATCGTTTGGTTTGCATGAATGGTGGCAATCCGCGTGAGGAAACGATTGATCATAAGAATGCCGAAATGGCGATGAAATTGGAGCATTCACCTGAATGGGAGGAGCTGAGCATCAATCATTTGGAAGGCCGTACCGCTGGATTTTTTTGTTACGGCGATGGCGGCGGAGATGAATTAGACGCTGATGGAAGACCCCGGAAATTGGTTCATTCCAAGTATTTTGATCCAGCGCAGGAACCATTCGAGAATATGCGCGAATCCTATGCGCCACTCGTCTGGCAATGCCGTTATAGCGGGATTGAAACGCCTGATGAGTTATGGCGTTACATTGAATTCGGACACGGGAAAAAATACAGCGACAACCAGGCAGAAGACATCGCGGCAGAGCCAAATGTCTATCGCGAATTCGATGAATGGACTGACCGTTTTGCGAACTTTGTTGCACGCAAAGGAAAGGTTGAGCCGGGAAAATATCGAGCCTATGGGTATGAGCCACCTAAGCATCTCTGGAATGATCTCAAACTAAAATGGCAAGAATTGCGAATGGGAATGGGCATTTCAACATCAGGTTCTTCACCGTATCAACAGGAAGAATTACATCTTAATCAGGACGCGACGCTGAAACCAAAAAAGAGCGAAGGAGAAAAGTTACGGGAGTAAATTTGGCTAAAAAGCAGGCAGATAAAAAAGAAGATTTCATCAATGAAAAAAATTCCCGGTTGGATCAGCGCGCCATTAATTATTGGCACTTTTGGTGTCCTTTATTGGCTTGAACGACGGCGACCTTTGCGACGTGAGACTGAACCAAAACTACAACGTAATGAACGTAATGTGGCTGTCGCCGCCATCGGAGCCGCTTGCTTACACTTCACCGAACGCCCGATTATCGCATCGCTTTGCGCGCTGGTAGAAAAACGTCAATGGGGAATTTTAAAACGAAAGAATTTACCGGCTTGGATTGAAATTTCATTGGCTGTCGTGCTAATGGATTACACGCTTTATCTGTGGCACGTTTTGACGCACAAATTGCCCTGGCTCTGGCGCTTTCACGCCGTTCATCATCTCGATTTAAATATGGATGCCTCAACCGCGCTCCGCTTTCACTTCGCTGAGTTGATGTTGTCTATTCCGTGGCGCGCCGGACAAATAGTCTTGATTGGCGTGACACCAGGAAGCTTCTCGGTTTGGCAGAATTTCCTTTTTCTCTCCATACTTTTTCATCATTCAAATGTCAGATTACCGATGGAATTTGAGCAGCGCTTAAGTCAATTTATTGTCACGCCTCGTATGCACGGCATTCATCATTCAATTATTAAGAGAGAAACAGATTCAAACTGGTCAAGCGGATTGACGATCTGGGATTGGTTGCATGGAACGCTTAAACAGGATATTCCGCAGGAAAAAATAATCATTGGAATACCAGATTATCGTACTCATGAAGAGGTAACATTACCTAAAATTTTGCTCTTACCCTTTAAGCAGGAAGTGAATCATCAGACGCAATCGGCTCCCCTGGCAGAAGCCCAACCGTCAGAGAAGGCGCTTTCGTGACGGGCAGTTTCCTAACGCGTGAGATTCTGCCAAAAATTAGATGTCATTAAGATTCATACATCTTCTGTATGAATTGAAATCACAGTGTCCGCTCTAAATTCATAAATCCTTTGCGCAATAGAATTTTACTATTTTACTGGTTTTAAATGATTGGTATGGCTCTTGCTCATCATCATTCATCAAACTGGAGGAATAGTTTGATGCTATTGCAAAAAGAGAAACAAAAACAAGATTGGTAACTACTAAGTATTTTTGTAAGTTATCACAAACTAAATATGAGCTTAAAAAGTACTATCATTAAGGAACTGGTTTTAAATTATTTCTTTCCCTGGCAGCGAAGAAAACGAAAAAGACAATTACAAAAAGCCGCGGTGCTGACCTTGAGTGGAGCGGCTACCTTATTGGTCGCACGTTCAGTCATTCAAAAAATTAATGAATACGATGTCAACAATAAGTCAGTTTTGATTACTGGTGGCTCGCGAGGATTAGGACTTGAATTAGCACGAGAATTTGCGCGTCAGGGTGCGCATATTACGATCTGCGCCCGCGATGCTCAAGAACTAAGCAAGGCTAGCAACATCCTGACAGACGAAGGGTATTCAGTGTTGGCTTTGACCTGTGATTTAACCGACAGACAACAAGTTAAAAATCTTATCGCGGCTGTTAACAAACGTTTTGGTCGAGTTGATGTGCTAGTAAATAATGCCGGAATTATCAGTGTTGGGCCAGTTGAGACAATGATGGTCGAAGATTTCGAAGAGTCAATGCAAGTCAATTATTTTGCCGCGCTTTATACAATTCTGGCAGTCTTGCCCGACATGCAAGCTCGTCGCGAAGGTCATATAATCAACATCACTTCAATTGGCGGCAAGATCAGCATTCCACATCTATTACCGTATAGCGCCAGCAAATTTGCGTTGACAGGTTTATCAAAAGGATTGCATTCGGAGTTACAAAAAGACGGAATTGCAGTGACTACGGTGTACCCCGGACTTATGCGAACGGGCAGTCCGCGAAACGCTATTTTTAAGGGTCATCATCGGGCTGAATACGCGTGGTTCAGCATTGGGGATTCCCTGCCCTTTACTTCGATGAATGCAGAACGCGCCGCACGTCAAATTGTGTCAGCATGCAAGAATAAAACCGGTGAAGTGGTGCTGTCCTTCCAAGCGCAATTGGCAGATAAAGTACACGCGAATTTTCCAGAAATAACCTCGAATTTATTAGGATTTATCAATGGCTTTCTACCTGCGCCGAAAGGCAATAGTAAAAAATCGTACAGCGGACATGAAAGTGAATCTTCCTGGTCACCATCCTGGATCACGCAATTAAATGAAGAGGCCGCAAATAGAAATAATCAAATCTCATGAAAACAGAGTGCGAATAGAAGTAGGCGGTAGACAGTAGTTAGCACCTTCGATGAAACAGGTCATCTACAATAAATTACTACTGACTACTGTCTACATTTTTCGAGTCACATACATTTGAAGCCGTTCGATGTGATTAATATTCGATCTTTTATCCGAGTCAAAGGCTCTGACGAATAGAACTAACCAAACACTGACTTCGGAAAATTTATGAAAAAGTTTTTTCGTGATAACGGGCTTTCGATTGTGCTCTTCGTGCTTTTTTTGTTTTCGATGACTGGCCAATATTTGACGGGGTACGAGGAATATAAAGACGGACAAAAACAGCACGGACAAGCAGCTGTTGGTTACCTCGATTATTTAGGGGAGGGGCATTTTATTGAGGCTACGTTTGAAAATTGGGAAAGCGAATTTTTGCAAATGGGAATGTACATTGTGCTGACAATTTTTCTCTTTCAAAAAGGCTCATCTGAATCGAAAGACCCGGACAAAAGTGAGCGGGTTGATCGAATTCCCCCTGAGGCTCGGCACAATCCTGAAGCGCCTTCACCTGTGCGACGTAGTGGCTGGCAACTTAAAATTTATGAAAATTCATTGAGTCTCGCATTTCTTTTGCTGTTCATTCTTTCATTCGCGCTGCACGCCTATGGCGGCGCAGAAGAATTTAGTCAGGAACAATTACAGCATGGTGGATTTCCCGTTTCGACACTCGAATTTATTCGGACTTCGCGGTTCTGGTTTGAGTCGTTTCAAAATTGGCAAAGCGAATTTCTTTCCGTCGGTTTGATGATTTTTATGTCGATTTATCTGAGGCAAAAAGGCTCGCCCGAATCCAAAGCTGTTGATGCGCCACACGATGAAACAGGGACAGCATAATTTTTTTTCTTAGTGGGAGAGATGAACAAAATATGAAAAATGAACAGATCGCAACTTATTTGAACGATCATTTATCAGGCTCTGTAGTGGCACTTGAACTTCTGAAGAACCTGGAATCGTTGCATGCTGGCACGTCGCTCGAGCAACTTCTCGCTGCCCTGCGAAAAGAGATCACAGCAGATCGGCAGGAACTTGAGTCGCTGATGAGTCGGCTAAAAATTACGCAGAGCCTGACGCGCAAAGCAACGGCCTGGCTTGCAGAGAAATCCACAGAAATTAAATTGCAACTGGATGACCCGGGAAATGGAGCTTTGCGCCTATTAGAAACGTTCGAAGTTTTGTCACTGGGAATTGAAGGCAAGCGAGGCATGTGGATGGCGTTAGCGGCAGCTTCGGAAAGTGCAGCCAGCCTTCGCTCAGTTGATTATACGCGTTTAGTAACCCGTGCCGAGGAACAAAGGAAGCGCGTCGAAGTGATGCGATTAGAAACGGCAAAAAAGGCATTAGCAGATACGGAGTAAAGCAAGGAGTACAAGCCTCAACTTGGTTTTATTTCCCATCACTGTAAAACCAAGCTGAGGCTTGTACTTTATGCTTTACTCCGTGCCCAATAACTTTGAGAGGATTTTTATGCAAGAACAACCCGTTAATTTACCTCAGGCGCAACCCAACGGAAGCCCTGTCAAAACTTTTGCTGCCACTGTGCTACATCGCCGCGCGACGATTCATTTCAAATCTGATACCGTACCCGAAGAATACCTTAACGCAATTCTCCGCTTGGGAGCGCAAGCGCCTTCCGGTTATAACCTGCAACCGTGGCGATTTATCGTCGTTCGCGAGGACGCAAATCGCAGCCGGTTGCAAGTGGCGGCATTTAAGCAACCCAAAATTATCGAAGCCCCAGTTGTCATTATTGCTTTTGGCATGAAGGAAGAATGGAAACGACGGGCAGAAGAAGTTTTTCAGGAAGGCGCGCGGCGAGGAGCCGGTAATCCCGCTACTGTTCAGCAATATAAAAATTCCGCGCTTGGTTTTCTTTTACATATGCCAATGAATGTTTGGGTGAATCGTCACACGATGATTGCGGTGACAACGATGATGCTCGCGGCAGAATCGTATGGCTTGGACACCGCTCCTATGGAAGGATTTGATGCGCAAGCGATTAAATCTGAATTCGCTATTCCAGACGAGGCGGAAGTTGTCGCGTTACTCGCCATCGGATATGCGCAGGAACCTGATAAGGTTTATCCAGGCCGTTTTGCGCTGAACGAAATTGTTTACAGTGAGAAATTCGGTACGCCCTGGATTGAGGCAGACGCGTCAGCGAACTTAAATAATGCAGATTCTGAATTGACAAGCATTGATGAAATGCCTGAATCAGAAATTCCGGGTGCGCGAATTATTAATCATCCCGGCCAGGCTTCTGAAGCCGCACAGCCGAGTGAACCTGATCAATCAGGAACAGTGTAAAACTTTTCGTTAATGAGCGATCGCATCATTTTCAGTAGTCGAAGATTGATGCAGGTTATGCTTTTTAAGTAAATGATAAAGGCGCGGACGATAAACACCGAGGAGGTTCGCAGCCGCTTGTTTATTGCCGCGAGTGCGTTCCAGCGCCGCGCTCACAATGATTCCTTCCAGCTCTTCAAATAGATCCATGCGTGTTTCACCGGGTCGCGATTCAGGCATTTTGTTAATAATCATATAGATGAGTTGCTTAAACATCGGTTCTTCGTGATTAAGAATAAATGGAAGGATGGCACTGGCAGTGGTTTCGGAATTGGAAATTGCTGGAACCGGAGCTGCGAGTGATGGTAACGATTTTGCGACAGGCGCATTAAACGGCAGCACACTCGCAGCAAGAGTGTCGCCCTTACTTAAAAGGACAGCTCGTTCGATGACGTGTTGTAATTCACGCACATTTCCCGGCCAATTATATTCAAACATTTTCTCGTAAGCTTCCTGAGAAATCTTGTTGATTGGACGCTGATATTTTTCAGCATACACCTTCAGAAAATGTTCCGCGAGGTGTTGAATATCTTCGGCGCGTTGCCGTAAAGGCGGAACAGAAATTTCAATGGTATTAATGCGGTAATAAAGATCTTCGCGCAGTTGTCCATCACGGATCGCGGCGAGCGGATCACGATTTGTCGCTGAGATTAAGCGAAAATCCGCTTCCTGCGCTTTTTCGCTGCCTAACTGGTAATAAACTCTTTCCTGCAAGACACGCAGTAACTTGGGCTGTAATTCCAAAGGCATTTCAGCGATTTCGTCTAACATCAGGCTGCCACCATTTGCCTGACCAATTAAACCTATTTTTTCTGAAGATGCTCCGGTAAAAGCTCCGGTGGTATACCCAAAAAGTTCTGATTCAATTAATTCTTTAGGCAGTGCGGAGCAGTTAATTTTGACAAATGTTTTTTTAGCTCGCAGGCTCTTAAAATGAATTGCATTGGCAATTAATTCCTTGCCTGTCCCGGATTCACCCAGAATCATAATATTGGCATCTGATTCAGCGACACTATCAATGATTTCATAAAGGTCCTGCATCGCTTTACTTCGACCAATAATATTAAAATAAGAATCACGTGTTTTCAGGCGTCCACGCAAATCACTGATTTCTTCTGCCTGTCGTTTTCGTTCCAGCGCTTTTTCCAGTAAAGCCATTAACTCTTCATATTCAATCGGTTTTTCAATGAAATGAAAAGCTCCCACCTTGATGGCTTCCACCGCTCTGGTCATTGAACTAAACCCCGTGATCATAAGAATTTCCATTGCTGGAGCAATTGCTTTCAACGCTTTAATGACGGCGATTCCATCAATGTCAGGAAGCTGCAAATCAGTGATTGCTAAATCGAAGTTCTGTTCCTCAGCTAGTCTAATTGCTTCGGTGCCTGTTGCCGCCGTAGTTACTTCATATCCTTGTTCTGTCAGATGATAACGCGTTAACTCAAGCATGGCTGGATCATCATCAATAATTAGTACATTTATATTTTTCATACTTCCCCTCTCTCGTGGTATTACTTTTTATTAAATATCAGATAAATCATTATCCTATGAGGAACTTACGTTAGTTACTATCCATTTGGCTGATGAATTTTGTAATCACAATAAAAGTTTTACCTTAAAGCAAAACTGCGTTAATTTTACCGATATCGAAATTACAACGCTACAGTGTACTAATTTTCACTCGATGGTGTATGAAATCCATACAAAGTACTAACTCTCAACTTTCTATCAGCAATCTTCGAGCCACATAAATTCGATGAATCTGTCCTGTTGATAGCTTTTCCAGTATTTATTGAAAGGAATAGTTATTGCTGTACTCCATAATTAGAAACTATTTACATTGAAGAACTATCTCTTCCCTGAGTATATTTTTTGTTGAATATGATTGAGTAATTTACATATGAAATACGTATACAGTTAGTAACAAATTAATACTTCTGCACGAGACTTTCAGCCTTTTTAATGCAGGCAAAATGCGGTCAATCTGTAAGGTATTTCTTAAAGAACTTTTGCTTTGGAATTATTAAATTGAGCTGAATAAAATTTACCTTTCAAGTGCTTATTTCGATTAACTCAGGGTTAGTCTAGGTATTTGAATTATATAAAGTTATTGTGGGTCAATGAAACGGATCAAAACCAGTTCAGATGGAATCTTTACATCTAAAAGTAAATGGATTGATGAAGAGCCGATTAGCGCTGAATTATATAGCGTTGAGCGACTAGAACAATACGCCCATATCCTCGCGGCAAACAGCGAAATCAGTACGCAACGTGCCGGACGACGGTTATTGTTACCACGCTTTGAAGAGAACGGAAAACGGCTGGCTGAGGCTTATCGTTTGCTGGCGGCGGCTGTTTTTGAAGGACAAGTTGTTTCGCCGGCGGCTGAATGGTTACTGGATAATTTTCACATCGTAGAAGAACAGCTTCGGCAAATTCGTGAAGATTTACCAAAGAGTTATTACAACGAATTACCCAAACTTAGCGTTGGTGAACTGAGCGGATACCCGCGTATTTACGAGTTGGCATTAGCTTTCACCGCGCATACGGACAGCCGTTTTGACAGTGACTCCCTCCGCCGGTTTATTTTAGCCTATCAGGAAGTAACACCGCTCACTATCGGTGAATTATGGGCTGTTGCAATCACGCTGAGACTAGCCTTAATTGAAAATCTCAGACGCTTAGCCAATCGCGTCGTCGCCCATCGCTACGAACGATCTGAAGCCGATGCGCTGGCCGATAAATTGTTGACCGTCACCGACGATGAACAACGATCAGTGGTCGCAAATATTATTCAGCAATTAGAAAAACGAAAAGAACTTAACCGTGCATTCATTGTGCAGTTAACGCAAAGACTGCGCGACCAATCCCCTGACGTCATGCCGCTGATTGAATGGATTGAAGGGGAAGTGCGAACCCGCGATCAAAGCATTGAACAGTTGGTGCAAATTGAACATCATCGCCAGGCAACCGCTCAGGTAACGGTTGGCAATATCATCACCAGCATGCGGTTGCTTTCGATGTTGGACTGGCACGAGTTCGTTGAAAGCATCAGTTTAATTGAACCGATTCTGGGCCAGGACCCGGCTGAAGTTTACACGAAGATGGATTTTGCCACGCGTGACCGCTATCGCCATATCATTGAAAGCATCGCCCGGCGCACGGCGGTGAACGAATTGGAAGTCGCAGTCCGGGCGCTTTCGTTAGCGAAAGAAGCAAAGCTCAGCACATCGCAAGACACCACGCGGACGCACGTCGGATATTATTTAATTGACGATGGCGTTCGTAAATTAGAACAAAAATTTAATTATCAGCCACCGCTCCTGATGCAGATTCAGCGCTCCGCTCTGGCGAATCCCAACTTATTTTATTTTGGTATTTTTACTCTCCTGACAGGACTGATTTTAACCTTAATTTATTATCTGGCAGGGAGCGCAGACGCCACTATTTACGGCATCATCGCCACGGTCTTGCTGGCTTTAATCCCAGCCACCGACCTTGCCATTAATATCCTTAACTGGGACATCACACATACTTTTAAATTACGCGTTTTGCCGAAGATGGATCCGACGAATGTTATTCCTCCCGAAGCACGGACGATGATAGTGATCCCGACCATGCTGACCAGCGAAGCAGTAGTGAACGAATTAGTTGAAAAACTTGAAGTTCATTATCTGGCCAATCAGGATCAGGAATTTTATTTTGCGCTGCTCACGGACTTCGCTGATGCGCCGTCGGAAGAAATGCCCAATGATGAAAGTTTGCTGGCTGCCGCGCTGACTGGAATCCTAAGATTAAATGATCGGTACGTCCCGAAAAGTGAAGATGAAACACCTCTCATCAATCGTTTTTATATCTTTCATCGTTGCCGTTTGTGGAATGAATCAGAAGACAAATGGATTGGATGGGAGAGGAAGCGGGGCAAACTAGAGGAATTCAATCGGCTGCTGCGAGGTGCGAGCGATACCAGTTTTGTGCAGGCCGATGCCAACAAAAAATTTCTGGCCAGCATTCGCTATGTCATTACACTGGACTCTGATACGCAACTGCCGCGCGAGACGGCGCGCAAACTCGTCGCGACCATTCGTCATCCGCTGAATCGCGCACAAATTGATCCGGTCACGCGCAAGGTTTTGCGCGGCTACAGCATTTTGCAACCACGGGTCAGCGTCACCCTTGAAAGCAGCGCTCGTTCGCTTTTTGCCCGAACTCTTTCCGGTAATACCGGCATTGATCCCTACAGCACAGCGGCCTCTGACGTCTATCAGGATTTGTTCGCGGAAGGCAGTTTTACCGGCAAAGGATTATACGAAGTCGATGCCTTTCAAATGGCGCTGGACAACCGCGTCCCTGAAAATTCCCTGCTCAGTCACGATTTATTCGAAGGCGTTTTTGCTCGCGTCGCGTTGGTTTCGGATATTGAGTTGCTCGATGATAATCCCGCCCATTATGACACCTGGGCCAAGCGGCAACATCGCTGGACTCGCGGTGATTGGCAAATCGCGCGATGGCTGTTGCCTTACGTTCCAAACGGCAAAGGCGAAATTGAACGCAATCCATTATCGCTGATTTCGCGCTGGAAAATTTTTGATAATTTACGGCGGAGTCTGGTTGCGCCAGGTTTAATTTTATGGCTAGTCGCCGCGTGGACGATCCTGCCTGGTTCGCCCTGGTGGTGGACGTTATTTACGCTGGTGGCGATTGGCTTTCCTGTGTACGCCCACGTGACGACGAGCTTGTTCTCACATCCGCGCGGCTTGCCCTGGAGCAGTTATTTCTGGCACGTCTGGAGTGATTTCGGCACCAATACCAAACAGATTGGATTGATGCTCATCTTCCTGCCGCATCAAGCCTGGTTAATGGTAGACGCCATCGCACGGGTCGCGTATCGCAAATTAATTTCCGGTAAAAATTTATTGGAATGGGTCACTGCGGCGCAAACCGAAAGTCATCGCCGCCATGACCGGGCAGCGTTCCTGCATTTCATGTATCCGGTCATCTTTTTTGCCGTGATTGTGGCGGGACTGATTCTTGTCTTGCGCCCTTCCGCTTTTGTGATGGCATGGCCTTTCTTGCTGCTGTGGGGAGCTTCACCTTTCTTAGCTTTCGTCGTGAGCCGCAATCTCAGTTCCTTAAAAGAATTCAATCGTAATTTAACGCCCGAAGATCAACAGGCCTGGCGCTTAATTGCCCGCCGTACCTGGAGCTATTTTGAAGCGTTTGTCAGCACCGAAGATCATTGGCTCCCACCTGATAACTTTCAGGAAGACCCCTATCCATTAATCGCGCATCGCACTTCGCCGACAAATATTGGGCTGTTATTACTGTCAACCGTGTCGGCCAGGGATTTTGGTTATCTGGGCATGCTGGAAACAGTGGAACGTCTGGAATTGACGTTCACGACGATGAAAGCCCTGGAGAAATTTCAAGGACATTTTTTCAACTGGTATGACACGCTCACGCTCAGACCGCTGATTCCGCAATATCTTTCGACCGTTGACAGCGGCAATCTGGCAGCTCATTTGATCACTCTCAAACAATCAGTTCTGGAACTGTCAGAGAAAAAATTATTCGATGAGAATTTATTAAAAGGGCTGAGCGATACAATTCTTTTATTACACACCGAAGTGAAGCGCATTGGCTCAGTCAAGGAACGGACGCAGGTCGTCACGATTAAACAATTACACCGTGAGCTGGACATCTGCACGCAACTGATTGAAGACATGAAAATCAATCTGGATGATACCGAATCCTGGTCTAAGTTTTTTGGTGAGTTGCTGGCACGCGCCGGAGAAGCGGAAGATATTGCGCACGCGCTTGAACAGGAACAAGGCGTGGAAGCTGCCGAAAACTTTGCCGAATTTCATCGTTGGATCGCGCTCCTGCTGAATCAAACTCGTGCTGCCCGACGCGACTTCGACATGCTGATTCCGTGGGAAGCAACGCTTATTTCTCACCTGACGCCACTCATTGAAAATCAGGCTCCGCAAGCAGTCGAACGCTGGCAGAAAATTGTGAAGCTGTTCAGTCACGTCCCAACCATTGGCAAAATCGCTGATCATTGCGCACTCGCTTTAGAAGAAATTACGGCTTTATCAGTTGAACTCGCTTCACTTGAAACATCTGAACGCGCCGCTCCAAGCCGTGGCCTCGCACCGCTCAGCGCATTAGTCGTCAGAGTTTCTCTCGCCGCCACGCAACTGCAACAACGCACCAATGCCATTGCACACACTTGCGATGAAATGGTGGAGGCGATGAACTTTAATTTTCTGTTTGATGAGGAACGTAAATTATTTGTCATCGGCTATGACGTTGCTCACGGTAGACGCGATCATTCTTATTATGATTTGCTGGCTTCAGAATCGAGATTGGCCAGTTTGGTAGCCATCGCCAAAGGCGACGTGCCGCAGGAACACTGGTTCCGTTTAGGTCGAAAAATAACGCAGGTAGACAGAACCGGACGCGCACTGGTCTCCTGGACAGCAACGATGTTCGAATACCTGATGCCTTTACTGGTGACGCGTGATTATGCTGAGACTTTGCTGGATCAAACGTATCAGACCGTCGTCGCGCGGCAAATTTCGTATGGACGCGAACAGGGCGTTCCCTGGGGCATTTCTGAATCAGCGTACAATGCTCGCGACCTGCATTTTAATTATCAATACGGCCCCTTTGGCGTGCCGGGACTTGGCTTGAAACGCGGACTTAGTCAGGACCTGGTAATCAGTCCCTACGCGACCGCTTTAGCCGCGATGGTGAACCCGCAGGCTGCCTTGGAAAATATGCGCCGACTCGCTCAGATTAACGTGTTGGCGCGTTACGGTTTTTACGAAGCGATTGATTACACCCCGGAGCGTTTGCCGCAAAATCAAAAGCACATCATCATCAAATCCTTCATGGGACATCATCAGGGAATGAGTCTGATTGCGCTGGATAACATTTTGCATGGCGATGTCATGCACCAGCGTTTTCACGCCGACCCGTTAATTCAGGCGACCGAATTATTATTGCAGGAACGCATTCCGCAGGGCGTTTCCCCGGTTCGTCTGCGAGCCGAAGAAGTGTTGATGGGGCCGGTCGCGAACAGTTTAAATACGCCTCTCGGCGTCAATTACGATTCGCCGAATCTGCCGACGCCGCGTACGCAACTACTGTCGAATGGCGTCTATTCCGTGATGATAACTTCAGCGGGCGCGGGTTCTTCGACCTGCGGCAATCCGTCAGAACCGCGTTGGGCAGTGACGCGCTGGCGTGAAGATGCGACGCGGGATAACTGGGGCAGCTTTTGTTATATCCGCGATGTTCGCACGGGAGCGCTGTGGTCTACGGGATATCAGCCCACCACGCGCGCGCCGCAAAAATATGATGTCACGTTCATGGAAGATCGTGCGATCTTCGAACGACTGGACGCCGGAATTTTAACGAAGACGGAAATCGTCGTCTCGCCTGAAGACAATGCCGAAGTACGTCATATCACCGTCACCAATCGTTCGCCCCGTGTGCGCGAAATTGAGCTGACCAGTTATTCTGAAATTGTTCTGACGACACCTGCCACCGATGTCGCGCATCCGGCTTTTAGTAATCTCTCCATCGAAACCGAATTTATCCGCGAAGAGAATGCGCTGATCGCCCGCCGTCGCCCGCGTTCGCCGCATGATCCAACTGTTTATGCGGTGCATACGATTGTCACGGAAGGCGAGGCCATTGGCGCAGTCCAATATGAAACCAGCCGTCAGCGCTTTCTTGGTCGCGGGCATGACACGCGCGCTCCGCTGGCAGTCACAGAAGATCGTCCTTTATCCAATACGGTTGGAACCGTGCTCGACCCGATTTTCAGCTTGCGGCAACGCGTCCGGCTCAAGCCGAATGAATCAGCGCACGTCACATTTTCAACGGCGGTCGCGCAGTCCCGCGAACACATTATGATGCTCGCCGATAAATATCATGATCCGAATATTTTCGAACGCGTCGAACGTCTGGCGTGGACAAAAGCGCAGATTGAAATGCGGCATTTGAATATTGACGCTCGCGAAGCGCATCTCTTCCAACGGCTGGCCGGACGCGTCTTGTATTCCGACAGCTCATTGCGTCCGCGCTCCGCGGTGCTCGCCAGCAATAATCAAACACAGTCGGCCTTATGGAAATTCGGCATCAGCGGCGACCTGCCGGTTATTTTGGTGCGAATTCTGCAAGGCGATGACCTCGAAATTGTGCGGCAAATTTTGCGCGGACATGAATATTTACGCTTAAAAGGTTTGCCCATTGATCTGGTGATTCTCAACGAACATCCGCCCAGTTATTTGCTTTCGCTTCAGGACGAAATTCAGATGTTGATTCGCTCCACCGGAATGCAAACATTACAGGACAAACCCGGCGGCGTTTTTCTGCGCCGTGCTGACATTATTTCTGAGCAGGACAAGTTGTTATTGCAAACCGTCGCGCGAGTTGAATTCATTGCGGGACGCGGCGCGCTGAAAGAAGAACTGGCGAGCCGACCCAATGAAGACAGTGTTCCCACGGCACCTTTCGTTCCACGTCTTCCTTCACGCACATATCCTGAAGCGCCTGCTGCGGGTATTTCTGAGCTGCAATTTTTCAACGGTTTGGGAGGCTTTGCGTGGGAAGGCAGCGAATACGTCACAATCCTCAATGAAGGCCAATGGACGCCCGCGCCGTGGACGAATGTGATCGCCAATGCCGGTGATTTCGGATTTCAAGTGACGGAGACGGGAGCAGGCTATACGTGGTCTGTAAACAGTCGTGAAAATCGTTTGACGCCCTGGTCAAATGACGCTGTAAGTGATCCGCCCGGCGAAATTATTTATCTGCGCGACGAAGAAACCGGGACGACCTGGACACCGACGCCGCTGCCTATTCGCGAGCCGCAAGCCTACGTCATTCGGCACGGTCAGGGGTACACCACTTTCGAGCACAACAGTCATGGCATCGCACAGGAATTGACGATGTTTGTGCCGCGCGATGCATCCGTGAAAGTTATGCAATTGCGTTTGCACAACCGCACGGATCGGCGACGACGATTGTCTGTGACCACGTATAACGAATTGGTCTTAGGCGTGACCCGCGAAAAATCCGTACCCTTTATCGTCACGGAATTTGATGAAGCATCAAAGGCGATTTTGGCGCGTAACGCCTATAACAACGAATTTGCCAATCGCATCGTTTTCACGACGATGAATCCCGCGCCAACTAGCGCTACGGCTGACCGCAAATCCTTTTTAGGACGCAATGGCAACGCGGCGCAACCTTCGGCTTTACGACGCGCTAAACTCAATGAAGAATATGGCGCAGGGCTTGATCCGTGCGCGGCTTTGCAAAGCATGATCGAACTGGCTCCCGATGAAACACGCGAAGTCATCATCCTGCTCGGCGAAAGCGAGACAGTTGAAAACGCACGACAAATCATGGCGCGTTTCTCACAGCCTACCGCCGTCAACGAAGCGTTAGAGCAAGTCGTAAATGGTTGGGACGAAACACTGTCCACCATCGAAGTCAGCACGCCTGATGCGGCGATGAATTTGATGCTGAATCGTTGGTTGCTCTATCAAACCCTGGCCTGTCGTGTGTGGGCGCGTTCGGCATTTTATCAATCGGGTGGCGCGTATGGCTTCCGTGATCAATTGCAGGATGTGATGGCGCTGGTCTACGCCAAGCCGGAAATCACGCGAGCGCAAATTCTGCGGGCAGCGGCGCATCAATTCAAAGAAGGTGACGTTCAGCATTGGTGGCATCCGCCGACTGACCGCGGCGTTCGTACGCGCATCACCGATGACCTTTTGTGGTTGCCTTACGTGACCAGTTTTTACATTCGCGTTACGGGCGATAAAACGATCCTCGACGAAATGATTCCTTTTCTTGAAGCGCCACTTTTAGTGGAAGGCGAGGACGATTCGTATTTGCAACCGCAAGTGTCATCAGAGCAAGGAACACTTTACGATCATTGTTTACGGGCCATTGAGCGCAGCCTGGTAACCGGCGATCACGGCTTGCCGTTAATGGGCGCAGGCGATTGGAATGACGGGATGAATCGCGTTGGCACCGGCGGCAAAGGTGAAAGTGTCTGGCTCGCATGGTTCTTATATTCGACGCTGGAAAATTTCGCTCCGTTCTGCGTGGCGCGTCAGGAACAGGAACGCGCCGACAAGTACCGAGAACACATGGCGAAATTAAAAGCTTCACTGGAAAAAAATGCCTGGGATGGAGATTGGTATGTGCGGGCTTATTTCGATGACGGTACGCCGCTTGGTTCAGCGCGCAATGATGAATGTCGGATTGATTCGATTGCGCAATCGTGGGGTGTGATTTCCGGCGCGGCGGACAAAGATCGCGTCGTTCGTGCGATGGCTGCCGTCGAAGAGCACTTGGTATTGCAGGGTGAAGGACTCATATTGCTTTTCACTCCGCCGTTTGATCACGGCACGCACGATCCCGGTTATATCAAAGGCTATGTGCCAGGGGTGCGCGAAAATGGCGGACAATATACGCACGCCGCGCTGTGGACATTGATCGCTTATGCCGAGCTTGGAGACGGCGACCGGGCGGGAGAATTATTCGCGCTCCTCAATCCAATTAATCATTCTTCGAGCCGTGCCGGATTACATAAATATCGGGTCGAACCTTATGTCGCTGCTGGTGATGTCTACGCTGTGCCGCCGCACACAGGACGCGGTGGATGGAGCTGGTATACGGGTTCAGCTTCGTGGATGTATCGCGCCGGGCTGGAATCTATTTTGGGCTTTCAATTAAAGGGTGATCGCTTACGCCTGAATCCTTGTATTCCGCGTGACTGGCGAGAGTATGAAATTATTTATCGGCATCACAAAACGCAATACAGTATTCGGGTCGAAAATCCGAATGGTCTGTGTCGGGGAGTTTCAAGTTTAATTGTTGATGGCGAAGTTCAATCAACAGCTGAAATTATATTAACGGATGATTCCCAGCTCCATCGTGTTGTCGTGACGATTGGAAGTCCGGAAATATAAATGAGTTTTGATTACACGCTTGATTTTAAAACCATTGATTTTAGAGCGCAGCCAGAACTTTACCGCGTTGGAAAAAGCGAACAAGGCGTCCTATTGGTCGAGCCATACAAGAGCGAAATACTTCCGCATTGGAGATTCAAAACTCCTGACATTGCGCGCGCTTCCGCCCACAAAATTTACCAGATGTTTCTGGCGTATAAAGCGCAGGAAGATTTTGTGGGAATGGACATGGCGCGGAAATTTTTACAGATGGGTTACACAAGATCACGCCGCTACGCCAATCATAAATCAGGTCGAAAATACGCCGTGGGAAGTAAAGAAATTTTGCCGATTGAAGTTGATGAAGTGAAAGCAGAATCGGCAAAAATCTTTCAGGAAAAATGGAGCCTCGCCAAAGAAGATGCGCTATACATCACGCTGAAAAAAACTCATCAGGAAAAATACGGATAGGCGATTGTTCAGAATAGTAAAGGGGAAATAGACCACGGATGTTGCGGATCAGGCGGGTTGACGCGGGACGGAGTTTTTTGACAGGATATTTTCAGGTGACAGGGGTGAGGGATCAGGTGTTAGTTTTGAGACCTGATCCCTCACACCTGTTACCCGACACCTGCCATTAAATCCTGTTCATCTTGTCAATCCTGTCTGGTTTTTCTCCGTGTCCTCCGTGCTCCGTGGTTTCTGTTCTGAAAATGCCCACGTAAATCCGTAAAATCCGTGGCCTATTCTTCACACCATTGGCGTTAACGCTTACGCTGAACGGTTATAGGCACGCCACTTGCTTTACGTACATGTACCGAAAAATACGCACGAAAAACATACACTGACAGGAAGACCAAAATGATTAAAGTAGTAATTTTTGATATTGACGGAACGCTGGTAGATACCGTGGATATGCACGCCAGAGCGTGGCAGCAGGCATTCAAAGATTTTGGCAAAGATTTGGAATATCAAAAAGTTCGCGAACAAATCGGCAAAGGCGGGGACCAGTTGATGCCCGAATTTCTAACTGGAAAAGAAGTAAAAGAACTCGGTGAGAAAATAGAAAAGCGGCGTGGGGAAATTTTTGAGAGCGAATACATGCCCAAAGTAAAACCTTTTCCCAAGGTTCGCGAACTTGCTGAGCGAATCAAACAGGACGGCAAAAAAATTGTTTTAGCTTCAAGCGCAACCGAAGAGGACGTGGAATCATTCAAAAAAATTATCAATATTACCGATTTGCTCGAAGCGGATACGACTTCGGACGATGCGGAAAAATCAAAACCTGAACCAGACATTTTTATCGCAGCTCTGAAAAAAATTGGCTCACCTGATGTAGCTGAATGCGTAGTCGTTGGCGATACGCCGTATGACGCGATTGCGGCTGGAAAAATTAAGTTGCGAACGATTGGCGTATTGTGCGGGGGTTTTCCTGAGGAAGGACTGCGGGAAGCAGGCTGTGTTGAGATTTATCGTGATCCGGCTGATTTGCTGACGCGTTATGAAGAATCATTGATGAGCGAAGGTAGTCCGAAAACAGCGAAAAAGTAAAAATTAGCACTAACAAATAACACAGCGCTAATGATGACGCGAGAATCGAGTTTCGATGAAAAAAAGTTTGATCAAAGCGAAACCTCTTTCTGAGCAATCACCTTTCTGGTGGCTGCGCTGGATTCCAGCGATCGTGATTGCGGCGCTGATTATCTATTTTCTGTATGTGTTTGGCAGCGTCGCCCTTGTGCCAGTGTTGGCGTCATTTGCGATGGCTTATCTGCTTGATCCCATTGTCTGGCAATTTGAAAAACGCGGACTTTCGCGGATGTGGTCGTCCATTATCGCCATTCTTTTGGTGACGCTGGTTATCGCTGGTTTTCTGACGTATGTCATTCCTGAATTATGGTCGGAAAGCCGCAAAGCCGGAGTACAAATTGCCGCGCAGTTTACGCCGGAAAATGCGGCGCGACAGAGAGAAGTTTTGCGAAGATATTCGCCCGCGCTTGAACGAATGGCGGGCGATAAAATCGAACAGTTTTTGAGCAATCCGCTTACTTTTTATGGGGAAAACGTAGCGCCCTCTTCAACCAGCGTGGACGCGGACGGTAACGTCGTCGCCAGCAGCGGCGCGGGTTCGATGCTTTCATCAGCGCTTTCATCTTCACTCGATTTGCTGCTCGTGCCGTTTTTTGTCTTTTACACGTTAATTGATTTCAGCAAATGGAGAGTGTCTCTTGAAGAATTAATTCCGCCGCGTTTTCGTGAGCCATTCAAGCAATTATTCGATGAATCGGGACGAATTTTACAGGCTTACGTTCGTGGACAGCTTCTCATCGGCGCGATTATGGCAGTTTGTTACGCCGTCGGTTTTTTCTTTCTCGGTGTTCCGGCGTGGGCGGGAATTGCAATGATTGCCGGACTTTTAAACGCGATTCCTTATGTCGGCACAGCTCTTGGCATCGTTCTCGCAGGTGGATTTACGGCAGCAGGTGGTGGCGGCTTTTGGGATATTATGGCGGTTTTGGGCGTCTTCGTCGCTGTTCAGAGTTTGGAAGGTTACATTTTGACTCCGCGCATTCTGGGCGGCAGGTTGAATCTGCATCCAATGGCTGTTTTTCTGGGACTTCTGATTGGTGGAAAATTATTCGGGCTGCTAGGCGTAGTGCTGGCGATTCCAGCCATTGCCATCGGTAAAGTTTTCTTCAAATTCGCCCGCGAACTTTACCAAGCTTCATATTTTTATCACGCCGGAGATTTGCTTCCGTCGGAACTGCCGAGCGACAACCTTGAGGAACGCATTGCTGATGCTGCCGACACAGTGCTTGCCACGCAGCAACAGAAAGGCGAAGACAACGACGAGAAAAACGATGAGAAAACTTTGTCGGAAGGGCCGACTGACATCTTACCGACAATTATTGAAAAGCCGGTTTGACAGGAAACTAACACAACAAAACAAATCGAAGATTAAATGCACAGAACGATAAACATCTCGCTTCCATCAGATGACTCGCACGATTTATGCGAGCAACTTACAAAGCTCAAAACGGTTGTTGGTGTTTCCCTTTTCAAAGGCGTTTCCATCAAGCCACCAGGCGATCTCATCACAGTTGACGTGTTAAATAAGGGCGCGGATGAAGTTTTAAAACTTGTACGGGACGCGTCGGAGAAATATGAGATTTCAATTACGACACACGAAGTCGCCAGCTTCATTGACCCGAAAAGAAATGATGTCGTCAACAATGATGTTGATGAGGCGATTTGGGAAGAAATGGAAACAGGCTTGCGGCATCAGGGACGGGTAACGACAAATTTCATTATTTTGATGGCGCTCGGCGGAGCAATTTGTGCCGTCGGATTAATTAGCGAACCTGCTCCACAGGCACTGGCGTTTGCCGCTGCCGGAATTATTGCGCCCGGGTTCGAACCGCTTGCTAAAATTCCGCTTGGATTGGTTTTAAAACGCTGGGAGGTTGCCGGTCGTGGATTGACTGCATCGCTGATCGGCTATGCTGTCTTGATCGCCTCTGCCGCGCTCGTCACTTTTGTCTTGCTAAAAACAGGCACGATTCAAATAGAAGAACTTCTCAATAATCCGGAAATCAAACACATCGCGCATCCGACCTTACAAGAATTCATCGTGTCGGGCGCAGGCGCGATTGCCGGAATGATCATCATCTCGGCTTACCGCCGCAGCGTCATCGCCGGAGCGTTAATCGCACTGATTATCATACCTGCGGCAGCCAGTATCGGCGCTGGAATAGCGGCGGGTGAACGGCAAATTTTCAATCATGGAGTCGAGCGATTGGGCTTTGATATTCTATTTATTTTTATCGCCGGACTGTTGGTTTTTTGGCTCAAACAAATCCTGGTTCACAAGCGCAACCCAATAATTTGACAAAAACATTATGCTCATTCGTTGTGCCTGGGAACTTTAGAGAAGTGTGAAATCGGTAAAATTGTCTCATGAAAAATGAAAAAACAATTGACCGCGAAAAATTTAACGAAGAGCGACAAAGCCTGTTAACTCAGCTCGAAGATTGGCTTGACACACCGATGATTATTCTCGGTTTCGTCTGGCTGGGTCTGCTGATCTACGAATTTATCTGGCAACTGTCACCGACCCTTG
Source organism: Blastocatellia bacterium (assembly GCA_043736395.1). Lineage (GTDB taxonomy): Bacteria > Acidobacteriota > Blastocatellia > RBC074 > RBC074 > JAFDVL01. Next base: position 20,725 of record JAYTCQ010000315.1, read on the forward strand.
AACTTGTCGGAACAATTATCTGGATAATTTTCATCCTTGATTTCGTTGTCAAATTTTTGCTGGCACCAGACAAAACCGATTATCTGAAATCGAATTTGTTAACCGCGCTTTCATTGCTTGTTCCCGCGCTTAGGGTGTTTAGAATTTTTCGTGTATTTCGATTTCTGCGCGCGGCGCGCGGCATTCGTTTGTTCAGAGTTCTGACGTCATTAAATCGCGGCATGAAAGCCCTTGGCGCCAGTTTCGGACGGCGGGGATTCGGCTACATCGTGACGCTTTCAATCATTGTTATTTTTGCCGGCGCGGCGGGAATATTCGTCTTTGAAAACGAAACGGAAAATGGTCTGAAGACATATAGCGACGCGCTTTGGTGGACGGCGATGATGATTACCACCATCGGCTCGGAATATTTTCCGCAGACGCTGGAAGGGCGAATCTTGTGCTTCATTCTCGCGCTTTACGGTTTCGCTGTATTTGGTTATGTGACGGCAACGCTGGCAACTTATTTTGTCGGACGCGACGCAGAAAATCACGCTTCGGAAATCGCCGGCACGCAGGACATCAAAGAGTTACGGAGCGAAATCGCACTGCTGCGGGAAGAAATAAAATCGCTGCGATTCAATTACGATGCAAAGTAATTCGTGCGGGTTTATGTTGACTAAATGATTTATACCTTTCTGCAAACATCGTTTGGAATCTTCCTGCTCGCATTGGTTTTTTACGACGTCTACGCCACGATTTTGCGAGCCACCAAACGACCAGGCCCGATCAGCGAATATCTGAATCGCGGACTATGGTGGACGGCGACGCGCATCACTAAAAAACTAAGCCGTCGCTGGCAACATCGTATTCTTACCGGAGTCGGCCCGCTCATGCTGCCGCTTTTGATTACGCTGCTGATTCTGTTTTTAGTCACAGGTTTCGCCTTGCTGTATTCAGCGCATTTGACGACAGATTTTAAGGGCGGCTTACACGGCGGAGACGGCAATTGGATTGAAGCCATTTATTTCAGCGGCATCACACTGTTGACCGTCGGCTTCGGCGATATTGTGCCGCTGACAGGCGCGACGCGGCTGCTGGTATTACTGGAAGGCGCTTCAGGCATCACTGTAATTTCACTTGGCGTCACCTACCTGCTAACGGTTTACGGCGCGTTAGAACGCAAACGAGCCGTTGCGCTAGCCTTTTATCATCAAGCCGGAAGAGGCGCCGACGTGCCCGGATTTATTACCTTACATTTCGCCCGTGGACGTTTTTACGATTTGACCGACACGCTGAAAACGGCCACTCGCGATTTGCAGGAACTGCTCGAATCGCATCTCGAACATCCCGTCATTCATTATTTTCATCCGCTTGAAGTTTATAAAGGTTTGCCGCGCGTGATCTTCGTTATGCTCGAAACGATAACCATCCTGCGCTCGTGTCTTGACGCGGAGGAATATGTCGAAGCCGGGGAACATCCGAGCGTTGTGGTGGCGGAAAGCAGTGTCCCGTTTGTGCTCAGGGAGTTGATCACTTCGCTGCAATTAGAAAAAAAGATTGGTCGGGAATTTGAAACTGAAGCAGAGGAAATGGTACGTCGAAGGCACTGTTTCAACCGGGCGCAAAAAAAATTATCACGCGCCGGAATCAAATTGCGGACTGACCGCGAAGCAGCTTTCGCCGATTATTCAGCAATACGTGAACAGTGGGAAGCGAAACTTTTTTGGTTCGCAGAATTTCTGGGATATGAATGGGATGAACTAACAGGCGACCGCGATTTGACAGACGCAACCGATGACGAAGTCGAAGAACGTCACGATCAAATCGCCGCACCGCGCAGCAGTAGCAATGAAAATTCGGCGTAGGAAATTCAATGAGGGAAAAACAGAATACAAGCAATTTTTTGTAGTGTAATTTCTTGATTTGCGTGGGTTCGGCGGTGCACTACCAATCAGTATCCATTCGTTTCTACACAAGTCCGTAATCGTCACCAGGCCTTGTCCCTTGCGGAGATGTCAATTCGTAAGCCTTCAAAACCTGCCTTTTCCCGGGAAATAATTAAAAATGAACAATGGCGAATGAACAAGGATTCATGGGTCGCAGCCAACGGAAAATTCTATCTAAATATTGCGCTCCGACAGAGCTGGAAAACTTGTCAACGAATACATTTTTCATTGCGCTTCATGGCAAAAATTGCAGGCGTTGCTAACGTTGGTTTCCCGATGACAAAGCATACAGCTTTCCATCGTCGTAGGCTTTTCTTTCCAGAGCGCATCGCGTTCCGAGACTGCGCCGTGGCAACGATCACACTTCGCGCCCGCATCAAGATGGGAGCGATGCGAGAACCATACCCAATCAGGGAGTTGATACACCCGCACCCAGGGTACGACTTCTTTATCTTTATGAAATTTCGTTAGTTCTTTGATGGCGGGTTTCTCGGCGGCAGTGTCTTCGTGACAAGCCATACATTTCGTCGTCGTCGGAAAAGTCATTTTCGCGCCAGGGTCAGGATTGACGTGGCAACCCTGGCACTTCAGCCCTTGCGCGACGTGCAATTTGTGACTGAACGGCAGCGGCTGTTTCGGCGGCTCAGGCGTTTGCGGAGTTTGCGCCAGAATGCCAATGGCGATGACCACAGCTAATAATATAATTTTTACGATGTTGCGCATTTACTTCCCTGCGAGTGGTTAGGTTTCCCCTTCGCTCATCCCGAGCGACCATTTGATAGCTTCAAAATACATTTTCTGAATATTTGGATCATCCCAAAATTCCGCCGCGTGACCGAGTGTTGAATAAAAGACGCGACCTTTGCCGTAGTTCTTTAACCACACAACAGGAAAATCTCCATCCGTGCGACGAACACGCTGATTTTTCAGCTCCAGCTTGCTTGCGTCCAGATGCGCCAGCACGCGGATTTTATCACGTGAAAAATCTTTGTGTTGATAATGTTCGTCCTTGATGACCGAAATTTTTGGGAAGTGCTTCATTGCCGGAAACAGCAGATCATCAATTACGACCGTACCGTCAGTAACACCCCACGGATGTTCATCAAAGCGCGCACCGATCATTTCGCCGAATTCAGGCCACGAGAAGAATGAAGTCGTCGCGGTGTGTGCGGCAACGAAGCCTTTGCCGTCTTCCTTGATGAACGACATCAGGTCGGTTTTTTGTTGGTCAGTCAATTCAATTTCGCGCACGCCGAAAAAGAAAATCGCGTCGAAGTAATTGAGATTTTTGTTCGTCGTCGGGCGAGCATTTCCGGCCATCGTGACGGGCTGTTTGGTGATGAGTTGCGAATCGGTACGGATGTACATGTCATACGCGCCTGATTCGCGCCCCAGCCGTTCCATCGTCACCATCGCACGCGTAACGGAGTCATGCTGGACGCGCCGTACCGTTGATCGCCCCACGCCAGCACCTGCTTGCGTGTAGGTTTCGGTTGTGGCGGACGTTGCGGTGGTGGCGTTTGTGCAGGTTGTTGTTGTGCGGATTGTGGCATCGGGAATAACCACAACCAGGCAAAAAGAATTCCAAAGCAAGCCGCACCGATGACAATTATTCTTGTGTCGCGTAGCGACAGGTTGAATTTAGCCGTGGGTTTCAACCCACGGAACGTTGCGAATATTTTGTGTGTCGCGTCAGCGACAATTGAATTCAGTCGTCGCTGATGCGACGTGGAAATGATGTCTTGCGACCGTGGGTTAAAAACCACGGCTAAATTCACTTCGTCGCTACGCGACTGAAAAACGGATGCTTGCTTTGATTCTTCTCGTTCAAAATTACCCATTATTTTTTCCCTTCTTTGGCGGCTTTTTCTTCGCGCACAATTTCAACCAATGCACGCAAGCCTGCCGTATACGAACGCCAGCCCAAGCCCATAATTGAAGCCCGCACCGCAGGCGTAATAATCGAACCCTGATGAATTGCATCGCGCGTTCCCAAATTGGAAATGTGCGTTTCGATGGTCGGAAACGGCATCGCTTTAATGGCATCGTGCAGGGCTACACTGTGAAAGCTCAAGCCCGCAGGATTGATAACGGCTCGGGCGACTTCATCAATATTTTTATGAAATGTATCCACGATGACGCCTTCATGATTGGATTGTACAATGATGAGTTCGACGTTGAGTTCGGTCGCTAATTTTTGCAGTTGCTCATTGATCTGCGGCAGCGTAGTCACCCCGTAAATATTGGGTTCACGGCGTCCGAGTAAATTCAAATTCGGGCCGTGAACCACAAGAATTTTCAAGCGTGCGGGTTGCGCATTGACAGGTTGCACAGTCGGCAAAGTCATCGGCAAACCAAGCATCACTATCAGCAAAAGAATTTTGATTGAGTTCATAAAATTTTTATCCAGTTTCGAGATAACATCCTGCGCAAGCGTAAGAGAGAGTACGGAACAGACGGAAATAACGGAACAGACAGAATTTTTGAATTAGAGTCAGAACTTTTTCCGTGTGTTCCGTTATTTCCGTCTGTTCCGTAC
>JAYTCQ010000316.1:0-8251 GCA_043736395.1 Blastocatellia bacterium
AGAAGCTCTTGGGGCAAAAATAGGGGTCAGGAAAACCTTTCAAACCGTCCTATTTATAGTGTCAAGCGTAAAGTCAAACTTTCGACTGCGTAACGTGAGTTAGTATTCTGACTGGGGATTTTTACGCAACTTAACTTCGAAAGTGAGTAAGTTTTCGCTATAAGCACCTAATAAAAGAAGTCGGCGCAAAAGATAGGAAGGAAACAAAGACCTTTTTTCTAAATCTGTGATGGAACAATTTTTGCACAAGTAAGGTTGATACATGCATTCAGGCAATAGCTCAATCGGAATAGAATTTCCTCGACAGTTAAATAAAATAAATGAAGGAAACTGATCAAATTAATAGAAACAATAAAGTCTTAATCGTTGACGATGAAGTTTTGATTCGATGGACTTTGCAAGAGGCATTGAAAGGGTGGGGATATGAATTTATTGTCGCGACCAATGCGCAGGAAGCACAACAAAAATTTTCACAGTTTCAGCCGAGCGCGGTGTTGCTGGATATTAATCTGCCGGATGGCTCTGGAATAGATTTGCTACGCGCCTTCAAAAAACAAAAACCGGATACAGTAATCATTATGGTGACCGGAGCCATGATCGTGGAAAACACAGTCGCTGCGCTCCGCGGTGGCGCAGACGATTTTATCGGCAAGCCCATCAATTTGCCCGAACTGGAATATGCTTTACGTGAAGGATTAACACGACATCCTTCACAGCAGACCCTTCAATTATTATTAGTCTCCGATTCCGAATCGTATCAACAGCAATTGAACAACGCATTTAATGCCACTGGCATAAATATTACTGTGGCGACTTCAGTTGAAGAGTGTGAAAAGGCTTGTCGCGAAAATCATGATATTGCGATCATTGACATTCCTCCGGCTCATTTGAAAGAGGTACTGCAAAGTCTCCGCGCCAGCGCCACTCACGCCAATATTCCATTATTGGTAGACATTGGCAGAATTTCCTCAGATCGTTCACTGGCCGGAGTGCTCCCGCAATTTCGCGCGATGCCTTGTAGTCCACATGAGATGGTCACGCTCGCACGACGGAGAATTATGTCGCTGAGAGAACATTAGTGGGTTATGAGGAGACGGAAGTCAGGAGACGGTAGACGGAAGTCGGTAGGGGAAGTTGCGAGTTATCCGATTCTCTGGAAAAGCAAGCTACTGTCTACCGTCTCTTCATAACTCTCACTTATCTGTAGACGACCATCTCATTGTTTGCCCTCAACACATCTGGCAGTGTCGCGAGCCAGCAATAATTCTTCATCAGTTGGAATCACGTATGCCGACAACCTTGAATCGTCTGTACTGATGATCCCTTCCTGATGAGCAATGGTGTTGCGTGCTGTGTCAATGTTCAGTCCCAGCCATTGCAATCCTTCACAAATCTGAGCACGAATTTCGGAGGAATTTTCTCCGATGCCTCCGGTGAAAACTACCGCGTCTGCCCCGTTCATCGCAGCCAGATAAGAACCAATATATTTCCGTACGCGATAACAAAAAATTTCGATGGCCAACTTGGCACGGCGATCATTATTTTCTTTGGCTTCGGCCAGCAAATCGCGCATGTCATGCGTTAAGCCGGAGATTCCTAACAACCCTGATTGCTTGTTCAGTAAGCCTTCAACTTCTTCGACTGACCAGCCTTCTTTGGTGGCTAGAAATGCCAGAATTGCCGGATCAACATCGCCGGAGCGCGTCCCCATGACTAAGCCTTCCAGCGGCGTCAAACCCATTGAAGTGTCTACCGAATTTCCGGCTTTAATTGCCGTTGCCGAACATCCGTTGCCCAAATGCAGCGTGATGATGTTGACCTCTTCACGAGGGATATTTCGCAGTTGCCGGTAACGGTAAGCGACGTACCGATGCGAAGTTCCGTGAAAGCCGTACCGTCGAAGTTTGTAGCGGCGATACACCTGATAAGGCAAGGCATATAAGTATGCGTGCTCCGGCAAGGTCTGATGAAAAGCGGTGTCGAAGACGGCGACCTGTGGCAAGCCCGCTCCGACTAATTCGCGGACGGCATTGATACCTTGTAAATTGGCGGGATTATGCAACGGAGCCAGCTCGATACAGTCTTCAATACTGCGCATGACTTCATCGGTGATCAGGGCAGATTTTTTGAATTGTTCACCGCCGTGTACGACGCGGTGTCCGACCGCATGAATGTCAGAAATTGACTGAATTTCACTGACGCCGGATTTTTCAGAAGTCAGCCAGCGCAGAATATAATCCAACGCCGCGCGGACGTTTTTAAGTTGCGCCGTGTAACGTTGAGCGACGCCGTTTTCGGGGCTGAGTGAAATAATTGATTCACCGCCGAGACGTTCAATCACGCCACTCGCTAAACGTCGGTCGGCGTTAGTTTCGATCAGGTTTTGATCCGTGACGATCAATTGAAATTTCAGAGTTGAGCTGCCGCAATTCAGGACTAGGACATTCATAATTTACTTCCGCAGAAAATTTATACCCCACGCGAGGATTAAGCCAGATGTAGTTGAAGTTCAAGGCACATAACTTGCAAGCATTCATGGAGTACAAGCTTTAGCTTGGAAGTATATTTCATCACTGTAAAACCAAGGTAAAGCTTGTATTCCATGCCTGACAGGAGAACTTAAATTATGAATCGTCAATCTTTTAAACCGCAGCCTATTCATTGGTATATTCTTGCCGGAGCAATTCTGTTTGGCGTTGCTCTTTTTTTATTTTTAAGGATGACCGGATATTGATCCCGCCAAATCATTTCGTCTCAAAATAATTTTTCGGTGATCGGCAATTTCTCCATCACAGGCAAAGGGCTGCCATCATGGACGATGACTGGCATGCCGATTGTTGCCAGGGCACTGAATTCTTTAGCGGCAAACATTGGAATTCGGATGCAGCCATGACTGGCGGGAAATGCAGGCACTGCAGGATTTCCGTGGATTGCGAAACCGCCATAAAAATAATTGGGAAAATACAACAACCCAAGTGGACTTTTACGCCAGCCTAAGATTTTACGCTGAACTTTGAAACGGCCTAACGGAGTCACCGCACGATTCGTCACACCATCCTGTGTATATAGCTCACCGGAACCTGAAGAGATTGGCAAAATGCGTGAAATCACGCCGCCATCTTCAACGACAAATAAGACCTGACGGTTTAAATCAACCTCGATATGCGGTTCACCTGCTTCCATTGGCATCGGTGTTTGGGCGGACTGAAGGGCAGTTAATTCTTCAATCGTTAATATGCCAGTGCGCTTCCGCCCTTCGATTTTTTGGAATGCAATCAACGCATGCCGGGAGGAAGCATCGAAGCCGGTGGCTTCCAAATTTAACCAATAACCCAGGGCGTGCAGCGATACTTTTGCCGCTGAAATCTCTTCCGGGCTAAGCGGGGCTGGTGGTTGAGCTTTTGGGGCAGTGTTTTTTTTCTGTGCTTCCACAGGAAAATGACAACATATAAAAATGAAAAGCAAACAAAACAATTTTGGCAAGGAACGGGATTTTGTAATGTTCATATAGTAATTTACAAATGCGTGCGACCTGTAGGGTAGGTTCTCAACCTGTCCGCCTGTATTGATTCGGGCAGGTTGAGAACCTACCCTACAAACTCTCATCGCATCTATCTGAAATTTGTTGTCAGTAGGCTTAAGCGATTTTTTCATAGACGCCGGTGACTCTTTCAATGACCAGGCGAAAAACAATGAGTTCTGAAGTTGCGCTTATCATTCGCGACTCTACCGGCGTGAGTTGAGGAAGTTGCTGTAAGAGCAACGTCAGAATTCGTTCTCGTTCTTCCGGCGCAGTAATTTCATTGTAAAAGCCAAAAGCAATCACACTCTGCCAATTGTATGCATCCTGAATCGCTTCAACTTGAAAACAGATTCGCGGCTGCTGGCGAATAGCATTGATTTTTAATCCTGGCAGAGAATGGCTATAAATAAACTCTCCGTCGCACCAATAACTGATGGGAACAACGTAAGGCTCGGATTCAACAATACATCCAAGATGTCCAAGTTGATGATTTCGAAGAAACTCGCGGGACTCACGTTCACCTAAGGCGTCGATCATAGTTGTACCTCTTTTTTAGTTTGAATGATTGGTTTTAAAGGGCGCGTAATTAATACCGGACAGGGAGACTGCCGTAAAACGCGATCTGTATTAGAGCCAAATAAAGCGCGCATCGAGAATCCTGCGCCGTGAATGCCGATACAAATTAAATCAATTTGATTTTCCTCGGCGTAGTTCAAAATTTCGCGATACGGTTGACCTGTCAGGACTGTCTGTTTGACGTTGCACCAAAGTGAAAGATCTTCCGGGATTGAATTTCGTAATTGTAAGGACGCACGTTGATAATCAGCTTCCAGTGCGATTGGTAATCTCGTTAAGGCAGGCGAAAGCGTAACCGGTAAAACATGCACCAGATGTAATTCCGCCTGATATTCCTGAGCCAGCGAAGAACCATATTTAAGAGCGATTTCGGCGTCGTTGGAAAAATCATGAGCAACCAGAATACGTTTAAGCTTGATTTCTGAGGCGTCTGCGGTAACCCATTCGCGTTCGTTTTGATGGATCACCAGCACCGGACAAGGCGCGGTTCGACAAACAGCCTCAGCCATAGAACCCAGTAGCGCAGCCGCAATGGGACGACGTCGTGAACGCATGACAATTAAATCAATATTACGTTCAGTGGCAGCTTGCGAAATCATTGAAGTTGGGTCGCCTTCCATCACGACCGCTTCTGATAAAACACTGGCTGTCGTTGCATCGCTGGTCTGATTTCTAATTGTATCCTCATAGATTTTCGTCAGGGTTCCGGCTTCATCAATCTGTTCCAAAGATTCCACACAATGGCAAACATAGAGCTTTGCTTCGTACGTGCGAGAGAGTGTGACTGCATATTGTAAAGCGCTATCCGCATCAGAAGTCAGATCAATTGGACAAAGAATACGTTTAATTTTCAGCATAAATCTTTTTGCTGCTTTTCAGCGAAAACCTCCAACTTAGAAAGTGCAAAGCGCGTGCCGGAAACATGGATGCGAAAGCAGGTATAAGGGAGGAGGAAATAGTGTGAAAATTCTCTCTGGTGGGGAAAAGTGCGCAAGCTTACGTGGAAGATTCATGACGAGTTTGACGAGGGAGCCGTAAGGTGAAAATAGATCCTTGACCGACCGTGGATTCAACCTCCACGCGTCCGCCATGAGCACGTGCAATGCGTTGCACCGCTGGTAATCCTAGCCCCGTCCCATTCTCGCTGGTCGTAAAAAAAGGGCTAAAAATACGCGTCAGATTTTCAGTTGAAATTCCTCGGCCATCATCTTTGATTTCAATAATTACTTCATTGGTATGAGGTTTTTCGTCAAATTGAATCGAAATTTTCCCATCGGTTTCGATGGCTTCAATGGCATTACTGATGAGGTTCAGAATTGCGTCTTCAATCTGATCGGCATCAATTTTCATGACAACAGGTGAAGGGAAATTTTTGAATTCGATTGATATTTTATGTCCGTTCTTCCGGGCAGAATGGGCAGTTTGGTGTTGCCCTAAATTAACGGCGCGAAGTAGTACATCATTCATTGAGGCATGTTGAAATTTAAATTCCCGTGGTTTTGCACGATCAAGCAGGTTCTTCAGCGTGGCGTCAATTCGACTAACCTCGTGCCGGACATTTTCAAGCACTTCACGTTCAGCATCATTAGGGTTTCGGCGTTGAATCAGGATGTCTACGGCTCCTTGAATTCCGGCCAGAGGATTCTTGATTTCGTGAGCCAGACCTGCGGCCAATTCCCCAAATCGAGCAATTTGTTCGACCCGCGCCAGTTCGCGCTCGCTGACTATGACATCTGTAATGTCACGGATCACCATGACCAAAGCTACGATCTGTCCAGATGCATCGCGCAAAGGCGAGACACGGGCACGGAGCCGTTGATTTGGGAGTCGTCCCTGTATTTCTTCGCTAGTCACTGTCTCGGAGATTAAGCTATTTTGGCGAGCGCAAAAGGCGGGTAATTCTCCGCAGTCATCTCGACAGCCAAACACCTCAGCACAGTTATGTCCGATAATATTTTCTATTGGCAGCCCCATCATCGCTGCAAATGCTTCATTGGTTTGAATAATTTGACCATTCAGAGTTTGGATGCATACACCATCTTGCATCGCCGCCAGAATTGCATCACACGAATAATCTGGGAGTGGTTCAGGTAAGGGTAATAATGGTAGTGAGGCAGTTTCTTTTCTCATTGTGTTGTTAATTCAATTTTTACTTCTTCCAATTTTTTTAAACGGTATCTCAACTGATCCCGTGAGATACCTAAAAGCTCCGCTGCACGGGTTTGATTACCGTGGCATCGCGTCAAGGCTTGTTTGACCAAAGAGGTTTCCACTGCCTCTAATTGCACTCCATCCGCGGGGAGCAAAAAAGGTAGAGCTAGCGACGCAGGTTCTGGAGCCGGAGGGGCGGGATGAATCGGAATAACCAAGTCAGGTAAAATATCAGGCGGAATGTTTTCATCCTGTTTAAAAGGGCTTTCTACTATTTCCAGATCATCTTTGATCATCCCACGTGGCAACCACATGGGGGTTATATATTCGCTGTCTTCTAAAATCATAACGCGTTCAATTACATTGCGTAATTCGCGCACATTTCCCGGCCAGGCATAGTTTCTAAAAGTTAAACTCACTTCAGGTGAAAGTCCGCGAATTTGTTTGCGTAATTTTTGGTTGAATTGTTTCAGGTAATATTCACTCAAAATCAGGATGTCGTCGCCCCGTGCGCGCAAAGGCGGAATATCAATTTGAATGACAGATAAGCGGTAATACAAATCCAGTCGGAAATTTCCGGCATCGCTTTCTGTTTTTAAGTCGCGATTCGAGGCCGCAATGATCCGAACATCCAATGGTAAATCTTTTAATCCGCCGACCCGCCGGAAGGCACTCTCTTCAAGCACTCGCAATAATTTTGCTTGTAGCCCAAGCTCGAGTTCACCGATCTCATCTAAAAAAATTGTTCCACCTTCAGCTTGTTCAAATAACCCTTCCTTACGATTCTTGGCATCGGTAAACGCGCCTTTTTCATATCCGAATAATTCGCTTTCGATCAACGTTGAAGGGATTGCCGCGCAATTAATTGCCACGAACGGGCTTTCCGCCCGGCGTGAGCTGTAATGAATTGCTCTGGCGACTAAATCTTTGCCAGTCCCGCTCTCGCCTTGTAAGAGCACTGAAGAAGCTTCGCTCTGTGCTACCTTGCGCCCCAAAGAAAGCATTTTGGTCATCGCCGGAGAAGCGCCAATAATTTGCTCGAAGCTGAATTCACTGGTTCGATCACGACGCATTTTTGTAACTTCTTTGCGCAGCTTGCTGGCTTCGATGCCATTGCGAATCGTGACTTGCAGTTCGTTAAGATTGATTGGTTTGCCAATAAAATCATAGGCTCCACCACGCAGCGCTCCCAAGGTGTCCTCAACCATGACATTGGCTGTAATCATAATGACGACAGCCTGCGGTTGTGCCTGCTTAATTTCTTTCAGGACATCTAATCCCGAACCATCGGGTAAATTGACGTCGAGTAAAACTGCGGTAGGGTGCTCTGTTTCAAAAGCCGAAAGAGCGCCCATGACACTACCGGCTTCAATGGGTTCATATCCCCAACCCTTGAGGGCCTCATTCAAAGTCCACCGTATCATTCGTTCATCATCAACAATTAATATTTTTTCTTTGGCCATAATTTTTTTCGGTCCACGCAAACTTCGGTGGCTTAATGATTCTCTTCATACACTTTGCAATTTCTCTGCCACGTAATTTAATGCTATTGAAATTGTTAGATCATACGGAAGAGAAAGAAAATTTATATGACTTGGGTGGAATTTCCCAGTTAGGTGTGGAGAATTCCCCAGTTTGAGAAAAAATACTATGAATGTTGACTTATTTCGGTAGAGACTCTCTCAATGAAATTAAAGCGATTTGCAAATGAGTGCACCTACCGACACTAATCATTATCCATTGGGCATTGCAGTAATTGTCAATTGTTAGGCAGGAAATGTTAAGCAGGAGAGTCTGCTTTTTTTCGGGTGAATAATTGAAAATGAACAATTGCGAATGACCAATGATCCGTGACTCAGCCGCATGCAAAGCGCAAGTGAATGAAGCGAAGGAAGAATAGAAAACGGAACAAACGGAAATAACGGAACCGACGGAATTTCTTTACACTCAAATTATTTGGAAGCAGAATTCTTTTTCTGTCGGTTCCGTTATTTCCGTTTG
>JAYTCQ010000317.1:0-10076 GCA_043736395.1 Blastocatellia bacterium
TGAGCTTGGGCTGTGATTGGGGATGCGCTGTCGACGTCTTGATAACTTACAATCAATCTATCCTGCAAATTGGTTGAAGCCTGCAAAGCCCCGTCATTATTGGCGGCGCGTGATTCTGAGATTTTTATGGCTCCGCGAAAAACTCCTGACTGCGCGGCATCGGCACTGAGTACAACTTCTTCGTTGTCGCTCGTGATTGAACTTTTCACTGTTACTTTGACCGGTGCTTTTGCGTTGCGATCCGCCAGTGTGATGTTCATCATTTCGCCGTTGACGTAATTATTTTGATCCAGTTTGAGTGTGGCAAAATCACTGCAAAATGGAGCCGCATCAAACGATTCCGTCGGGCGACGATCATTGGTGTCCAACGTCTTTGCAGAATATCCCAAGCCGCGCTTTGCGAACGCCTGCCATAATAAACATTGATTGGAGCCGTTGTTGTCGACTTTATCCGCGAGCAGAATCGCATCACGAGCTTCAATAAAATTCGGCTCCACCGGAGTCAATTTCATCCCGTCAATTATCAGTTGCAAACTTTGTTTTTGTCCTTCGTCAAAGCCATATTTTTTAATCAGCAAAGCCCGCAAATCCCACAACGTCGCGCACCAGATTTCCCCGACTGAATGCGGCGTCGGATTCGTAAAAATTCGCCCAAGCGTCATCGGAGAAACATTAATGTCAGTGCTATATGGAAATTGCCGCAAGCCGCGCGAGTAATTATTCGTCGCGTATTGCGCAATCAAATACGCGCCATCTACCGGATCAGAGGCTTTCCGCATCAATGCCAATGCGACAAAATCTGACCAGCCTTCGCCCAAGCCGCGCGCCTGCATTCCGCCAAGTCCTAAGCCATCGCCGATCAATCTCCCGCTGACTCCGTGCGTCAATTCATGCAAGATCACAGATTGATCGAAACTGCCGTCCAGTTGCGGTGAACCGTTCCACAGAAACATTTGGACGCGTCCCGCTCTGCCGTCCGGCGGAGTCGTAAAATTCGCATTATTGACGCCGCTACCGTCCTGCGCTTCGGCTTGAATCGAATCGTTCCCTTTGCCTCCAAAGTTAAAATTGTTCACCTGAAAATTCCCCGCTGATTCCGTGAATCCGTAATTATACAAAATGTCGTGAAAGCGATTTGTCCAATAGAATAAATTCACTTGTGCCGCTTTTTGATTTTCGGAATCGGTCGCCGCTTTACTGAAATCAAGGGCAAACGAAAAATTCAGATTCAGAATTTTCAGCACCGGAGCGTCAGGCAAATTGTCGTTATTGCGATCAAGATACGCGCCTACATTATTGCTGATGAGGCTATCGGGTACAGCTCCTGCCCACCAATTAAAATGCGGATCGCTCATCGGAAAATTCGGTGAGCCATTAAAGACAAGGTCGCTTCGGTCAATAACTACGGGCTGATTCGTCGTATTCGGATTATTCGGGCGCGGGCTTTCCGTGTTAAAAACAAGCCCGTGCGGATCAGATTCGTAGCTGGTCAAATTCCGGCGAAATAAAATTGAGCCGCGCTCGGCGTCCACTAAAATGTAATAAGCATCAGGCGTCTCAGTCGCCCAAATAATTTGTTCCCACGCTAGAATCAGACGGTCTTCGGTAAGCGGAAAATATATTAATCTCGTGCCTGAGCTGGATACAGAAGCACTGGGATTTTCAATTTCAATACCGGTTTTTTCAGCGGCAATTCGTTGTGCCTGATTAAAATTAATTTTTACTTTTCCGCTTTCAGCCAGACGCGAAGCATTTTCAAAAACCTTTCCATCTGCGGCAATGATTTCGCCATTTACATTGAGATGAACGCGAATTGGTGGCTGAAAAATTTCAATTCCATTCACGTTTTGGCGGAACGAAAGATGCGTCATTCGATTCGTTCGGTCTTCGCGAATCAGCTCCAGCTCAGCAGTTGCGCTTCGATTTAGGAAATTTCTCGCAATGGATTCAGGCTGTTGCGGCCCTGATGATTCAAGCTTCGAAGGATTAAAAACAAGTACACGCTTAGGTTTTGCGCCGGCACGGATGTCGAAATCTGCGGATGAACGATTTGTTTGAGCGAAGGAATTAACTACCGCGAAGACGGTGAACAGGAAGAAAAATACAAAAAGAAAAATTCGTTTCATAGACTAAACATTGCCGGTGCATAGTCGATTTTTTTTGGTCAGCGCGCAAATTCTGAGGAATTGAAGAGTCGCGCCAAAAATTAAAACTGAGTAAGAACGGAGCATGTATGACACATCCGCAATCACGAAAATTTTCCGGCAAAATTTCTATTGACCTGACTTTAAAAACTGTGGCACTCTTTCAGGCGGAATAAAAGTCTTCCTCACAACCGGCAAAATTGTTTCGTAGAAGACAAATTCTATTAGAACGACTCACGACAAACTAACAGTTTGTCGGACAGTATTTTCACGCCATTTCCTTATTTTCACTGGACAATTCAGCTATTTTCGTCGCTCCCCCGCGACTTTGTTCACTTGGAAAAATATGTTCGAACAACTCAATTCAGTCCGGCAATGCTTGCGAGTAGTTCATTTGATCTTCCCGGCTTTGCTGTTTGGAATCGGAGCTTTCGCTCCTGAAAATAGACCACCTCGCACCACCATACATTCACAAATACCGCTCGCCTTCGAGCGCAATCAAGGTCAGTCTGCGCCCGACGTACGATTTATCGCACGCGGAGCTAAGGCGACGTTGTATCTCAACAACCATTCAGCAAAGTTAGAATCCAGCGCACATCATTCATTGACGATGCGCTGGATCAACAGCAATTCGGCTCCGGTTATTTCCGGTGAAGATAGATTAGAAAAACAAAGTAATTACTTCATCGGCACTGATCAAAATCACTGGACGAACAACATTTCTAATTTTGAAAAAGTTCGTTATGAAAAAATTTATCCCGGCATTGACCTGATATTTTATGGCAATGATCGGGAGCTGGAATACGACTTCATCGTCGCACCTCACAGCAATCCACACACAATAAAATTCAGTTTTGACGAAGCTGAGAATATTTTCATTAATCACGGCGGCGAACTGGTTTTGAAAAATTTTAAGGCTGAAATGATTCAACAAAAACCTTTGGCGTATCAGCTTATTCACGGCGAAAAAATCTCAGTTGCCGCGAATTACGTCATTTCAACAAACAATGAAATCAGTTTTGCGGTTGGCAACTATAATCAAGATTTTCCTTTGATTATTGATCCGGTTATCAGTTATGCCAGCTACGTTGGCGAAGACCTAAATTCGCAACCGGTAATCGCTACTGACGCACAAGGGAACGCCTACATCGCGCGAACGTTCGGCGTTCCTGCGACCAGCGGAGCCGTGCAAAATGGCTCTATGATTTCCATCACGAAAATTAATGCAAGCGGCACGGCGGTACTGTATTCAGTCATCATCGGCAGCGGCGATCAGGATCAGGCGTACGGCATTACCGTTGACAGTAACGGCAATTGTTACGTGGCAGGCAAGACAAATTCTTCGTTGTTCCCGACTACTGCGGGAGCCTTTCAAACCGATTTCGGCATCGCTTGCGGAACCTGTTCCAATGCGTTCGTCACGAAAATAAATCCAAACGGAAATGCATTGATTTATTCGACCTACGTCAAAGGTGAAGCCACGCAGATTTCAGAAAAAAAATTAAATGTTGCCCGCGCTATCGCCGTAGACGCGAACGGCAATGCCTTCATCACCGGAGACACAAATGTTTCCGATTTTCCGGTGACTCCGAATGCGCTGCAACCAACCATGACAACGTATCGCGGGCTTCCTTCGCAGGATGCTTTCGTGACGAAACTCAACGCCAGCGGTTCGCAAATTATTTATTCAACCTATCTCGGCGGCGGAGACAATGTTGATAAAGGGATGGGGATTGCAGTGGATGTGGCGGGCAACGCCTTTATTGGCGGGGTTACGAGCAACGGCATCGTCAGCGTGACGCGTCTGCAGGGAACAATTTTCCCAACGACTGCGACTTCATATCAAACAACCGACACGCGCGGAATTGGAGAATTTATTCCGGTCTACGCCTTCGCTGCGAAGGTGAATCCGAATGGAACCGCGCTTCTCTATTCGGCTTTGATTGGCACAGTCAACAGCAGCATTCCACCCTTTGGATTCGGGATTGATAATGCAGGCAGCGCTTATCTGGCAAGCTTCACACGTTCTAAAACTTTCCCCGTCACAGCCAATGCATTCAGAAAAAATTTCGGGTCAAATCCCGATGACGGCGGCGAAGCGTTTGTGACGAAATTAAATTCGAATGGCAACGCGCTGGCGTATTCAACGTACCTGGGCGGCACTGGGGCGAACACTGGCGATTACGCAACTAATTTAGCGATTGACGGAGCTGGAAATGCGATCGTCACGGGGTTAACCAATTCATCGGATTTTCCGCAAACAGGAACCCCGGCGACAATCACGCAAGCTGGCGGCTTTGTGACGAAGCTTAATGCGACCGGTTCCGCTATTATTGAATCCACTTATTTGTCGCAGGGAGTTCCTGAAAAAATTGCGCTGGATCGCGGCGGGAATATTTTTCTGACAGGTTTTGCTACCGAAGATTTTCATCCGACCGCGAATGCTTTTCAAACGGAAATCGGCGCGGTGTATTTGATGAAATTAAGTGCGCCGAGAGTAGCGACTACCGTGTCGGCGGCCAGTTATTTCGGGGCGAAAATTGCCTGTGAAGGAATCGCTTCTGTTTTTGGCCTTGAGCTTTCTGCTACAACGCAAGCCGCGAATACGATCCCGCTTCCGACGAGTCTTGGCGGTACTTCGGTGAAGGTCAAAGACAGTTTAGGAGTTGAACGCGACGCTCCGATTTTCTTTACTTCTCCGACCCAAATTAATTTTCAAATCCCACCGGGAACAGTTCCGGGAATTGCGACGATTACGATTTCGAGCAGTGCTGGTACTTCAATTTCTACCATTGAAATCGTGACCGTGGCTCCGAGTTTATTTTCAGCGGATTCGACCGGGAAAGGTTTAGCGGCGGCACAGATTCAACGCAGCACTTCGACTGCCTTTGAATCCGTTGTGAAATTTGATTTTATGCGAGGGCAATTTGCCGCTTTACCGATTGATCTGAGCAATCAGAATGAGCAGGCTTTTTTGATTTTGTATGGAACTGGAATTCGGCTGCGGAGCGGTTTGAATCAGGTAACCGCAAAAATTGGAAACCTCACCTTGCCAGTTGATTATGCGGGTTCGCAAAATGGTTATGTCGGATTGGATCAGGTCAACGTCCTGCTTCCGCGCAGTCTGATTGGCAGCGGACTAATTGACGTTGGATTAACGGTGGATGGTAAGATGACGAACACAGTGCAGATTTTTGTGAAGTAAAAACTGGGGGCGCTCCTCATTGGAAGCGCCCGCCACTGGGAACGCCCGCATCCTGTGGGTGAATCCGTGGCGAGCAAATTAACTGCGATGAAAAGTAATCCTTGTGTGAGGCTCGCCCGCAGGATGCGCGCGTTCCCAGTAAAGGCGCTCCCAGTGTTTTCTTTATGGTGTGATTCGTGCGACGAAAGCGTCAAAGCCTCCTGCCAAATCTTCTTGATAAGCACTACCAAGTGGCCTCACAGGAAACGAACTTTGCGACGCGGAAGAATTGGTAAAGCCGACAAAATAGGCTCTCGCGGTAGTTGGTGGAACTGCGACGCCGCGAATGCTATCCGAATTTCCGTCCTGATAATCCGGCGCGCCGCCGCCGAAATAAGTCAGAAGTTTGACATCCGCAGCGCCTAAACCATCCGGGCTGACTCGCGCGACGAATCCATCAGTACCAGGCAAATTACTATCCAGCGCGTCCACTATTGCCAGATCAGAAGATTCTGTTTCGCCAACGACATAAGCATCATTACCAACCAGCGAAATGCCATATCCCGTATCATAATCAGAACCGCCGAGGAACGTTGAATAGCTAATTCTTCCCAGCGCATTGAAGCGCGTCAGGAACACATCACCGGCTCCTTTTTGTACGGTTTGCGCTGCATTCGCTGTAATCGGAAAGCTAGTTGAGGTGGAAGAATACGCTACGTTTGAAACTGTCGTAGAATGCGAACGGCCTGTGAGGTAAACCTGCGCTCCGCCTGGGACGACAGCAATTCCGTAGGCGTATTCGCGCCCATTTCCACCTAAAAATGTACTGTATTTCAATCCTGCTGTTCCTGTAATTGGATCAAGCCTGACATAAAAAGCATCCACTGGCGCAAGTCCTGACAACCTGTTATCAAACGCGTCAGCAGAGAATGGAAAGTTGGTGGATTGTGTGCTGCCAGTGACGTAAATCAATCCACTGTCAACCGCTATCGCCTGCCCGTAATCCATATTCGTGCCACCAATAAACGTGGAATAATTCAACGTGCCGAGATTGGACGAAAGCTTCGAAACGAAGACATCATACGTCCCGTTGTGACTTGCATCATAAGCGCCGGTGATTGGGAAAGGCGTGCCGCCCACAAACGGCCATGTTTGCCCTGTCGCATAAACATTGCCTGCCGCATCAAGCGTAATCGCGTTCACGGCGTCATAGCCTCCGCTGCCGAGATAAGTGAATCGGTCTAAGGCTCCGGCAGCATTCAATCTTGCGATGAAGCCATCATCATTACCCGCCCCCGGATCAACACTAACATAACCTCCGACACCGGAAACAAAACTTGATCCCATGATGCCACCAACATAAGCGTTGCCGCTGGCATCAACTTTAATGCTTTTGCCAAGATCGTTGCCGACGCCACCAAAAAACGTCAGATAATTCAAGGTCGTCCCGGCTGAATTCAATTTAGCGACGAAGACATCCTGGTCATGCGCGGCGGTTGAAATGTTAGTATCAGGAAATTGGGTTGATGAAATTTCTCCGGTGATATACGCATCACAAACTCCAGTCACGCAATTTCCAAGAGCAATGCTGTAGCCTTTTTCATCTCCGTTGAATCCGCCCACGTAAGTTGAATAATTCAAGACTGGATCAATGATTAACTCGTTTGCATGGTCGTAATTTCCAACTGCAAAGCTGACTTCGTTGCCCTTTAAAACAAAGCTACCTTTGACTTCACGGCGTTCATCATTCACGTTCTGATACATCACCGGAGCGTGATGACGAAGCTCGCCTCCATCAGTCGAAATCATCAAATCGCCGTTGTCGGCCAGGCGAACTTTTGAAGCGCCCGTGAACTGCATCCGAATCGAATTCGGGTCTGCCTGCGGCGCGACGATGAAGTCATATTCAAGCTGCTGTTGGTTGCCGTAATACACAACGTCAATTCCAGCGTAGACCTGTGAATATTTCACTTTCGCATAATTCGCAACATTTGAACGATGCTTTGAGGAATCCTTGCCGGTGTAATAATTCGTCACCATCGGCATCAGATTTTCGCCCAGAATGGCAGCAGGTTCATTCGCCGCGAGCAATTTCATTCGTAATACGGAAGATTGTTTGGCGGACTTCTGCAAAGTCATCACGGCTTCATCCGCCGTCAAAAATAAATTGTAGCCGCGACCTCGTGAAGTGAATTTCACTTGTGAATTTTCCTGACCGTCATTCGCTACAAAGCTCATCGGACGCGTCTTAAAATTTTTCCGAATGTCTGCCTGTTGCGGCTCCGTAAACATCGTGAACAAGGCGGGATTGGTTCCCATGGCTTTCGTTTGCCGGAGAGAAAGCCATGGGAGGGGAGCTGACGACTGCAAACAGAGTGTCAGCGTTACTGCACAAATCAAACCAACCCTCACTTTATCAGCTGATTTGACGCAGCAGTAAATCATACTTAAGGTATTCATATTCATTTCGTCCTTTCGCGGAAAAGAAGTGATGATAAAAGCGGGAAGATTGGTTGTTGTGCTGTCAAACTCCTCAACCGGACTTTCCGCTTTTTTCACTTAAGAAAACAATCTTAGGCGCGCAAAATTTACTCATCGAATTTGCGCAGCCACATAAAGTACAGCCCGCAACTTCTCGGCACAGACAGTCAGGTCTGAACCGGAAAATTCCAGGCTTAATGGATTATTTCTTTTTTTCGACACACTACACCCTACGTCATCGTGAGGGATGATGAGTCTGGGAGACACGTACTGGCTTTCAGTTCGCAAGCGAAAGCACACCGGAACCTTCGTTCTCCGTTCAAGAAACAAATTGTCAAAATTGCGAAACTGCCAGGGTTGTTGGTATGTGTTGGTTAAGGAACCCTAAGGCAAATCCGAGCGCTGATCTGAAGTGAGTCAGGGGCCATCAATAAGTAATCTCAGCCAGCTAAATTGGATTTTTGTGAGGAAAGTTTTCAAAGATGGTGAAGCCAAACTTGGCGAATATTTACCATAGCCATTTTGAGGTGTCTAGTAAATTTTTATTAAGTTTATTGTATGACAGGCATCTGTTAATTTATTTTCCACGGTATGTGAATATTTCCTTATCAGCACTCTTGCCTTACACACATCTCCTGCTTTATTCTTCCGCCACTCGGTACTCTTATCAAAATGCGTTCAGGTTACTGTTGAGAAAGGCTGTGGAATTGCGTTCACAGTCAAACAGAATTGTTTACAACACAACGCGATCACAAATTCCCCCAGCCGTGATTGCTGATATAGTGGAGGCCAGTTCGATGCCTGACAGCAAATCTCTTCAAGATTGGCAGGAATTTGTAGCCGATTCTTGTGACATCATCAAGACAGCAGTAAATTCAACCTTTCGCAAATTTAATCACGGGTACGCGCCACCCGAAGATGTAGACGAAGTAACTGAAGACATCTTCAAGCTCCTGCTCAACCACGATTGCCGCGTGATAAAAATGTACGATGAAAGCCGCTCGAATCTCATGACCTGGCTGACGCCGGAAATCAATCATCAAGTATGGGCTTACCTTCAGAAAAAAGAAAATGGGACAGACTCGAAGAAACAGTAGCTGAAAAATTGATCGAACAGCCGACGCAGGAACTAAACATAATTTCAAAGGAACAACGGGCTTCGCTCACCAGCGAAATCACCAAGCTGAGTGAACATGACCGTCGCCTCATTCTTCTTATTTGCGATGAAGTACCAGTCGCTGAGATTGCCAATCAGCTAAAAATAAAACCAGAATCAGTCCATCGTATGAAGCATCAGATCATCCAGAAAATTAAAGCTGGAATAATGGGGGGGGTCAAATACCGTGCCAGAGTTCCCAACAAGAAAAATGAAAATAATTCAAAATAATCAATCAAGATTTTCCAGTTTTGCCTCTATAAGTAAATGTCAAGCAAATTTCTCAGAGCAAAGTGTAAGTGGTGGTTAGTTACGCAGTCAATATTTCTGAGTGTAACATCTCTTAATTTTATCATGGTGTTAATCTGTCTGCCTGATTTAGAGCTTGGAATGGGCACATAAACAAATAAATCAACATTAAAGAAATATGTGGTCACTTCGGCTTTAAAGCTTAGTGACATATTTTTCGTTTCAGGAAGAAAGGCTAATTATGCGAATACGACTTATGTTAATGGTGATTGTTACTATTGTACCAGTTTTGTTTGTTATTAAAACTGCTAATTCATTTAGTAAATCTAATAAAGTCAACTCTGTGATTATATCTCCTTTACAATCATCAAAATCACAAACAGATGTTCCCGGCACAATTGATGGGAAAAAAGACTCCCAATTAATTCCAGATCAAGTTGCATACTTAATGCTATTTCGCACTCTTCCAGAACCGAAAGATGATAATTCAAAAACACTTGCAAAAGCATACTCCAGCAAAATGTTAGGTGGATGCTTCAAGTGTAAATCGGGGATCAAAGACAGGTCTAGCTATGAGAAAGCCAAAAAAGATCATAAGCAAGATATAGATACATTACTACAAGTTGTAGCAGAATTCAGACAGCGAGTGGGAGTCTTAGACCGACAGGCAAGAGCGATCAAAGACCGTAATTGGCCAAATCCTTCTCCATTAGTCATAGCTCAGCTTGCAGGTATGCAAAAACAAAAAGAAGCTATTGTTGATGAATTAAGTAGAGGGACATAAAGAATCTGGTAGAATGAGAAGCTATGAAAACGCCGACAAGATTTATCACCAAACTAACAGCGGAAGAACAAAGCGAAT
>JAYTCQ010000318.1:0-13879 GCA_043736395.1 Blastocatellia bacterium
TTGTTCAATTGGATTATCCAAAAAACTGATATTCAACGCGCCAGCAAGGTTCCCTCCTCTGACGCTCTCATGATTCATTGTTCGGGAAAATTAGCTGTCCCTTTCTTTCTCCTCTCTTTCAACTGCTGATTCGCATTCATTATTTTTTATCAAGAATCTTTTGTTTTCCACTCGCGGTATTCGCCCGAATTGTGCGTTGATACATCAGTTCCGCACGCGCCGGGCCAATTTTAAAATCGCCTGGAATTTGGACTCTCATCGCGTATTGGAAAATATCATCTCCATCGAAATAATCCAAAAAGAGCGCAGTTCGATTGTCGCGAAATTCTCGCGAAGAATACCAGCTGCACCAATTATTTTCAGTGTGATTCAGGTTGATGCCGCTGACGCTTTCAATTTGTTCGCAGCCTGCGGGAATCGGGTCTTCGATCATCACTTGTCGCGCACTCGCTCCGGTTAAATGCAGCTTGGAAACGATGTAATCGCCTGATCGCACTTCACCTGTGAGCGGTTCCAGTTTCCACGAAGGTTTGCCGGTTCCGTCATCTTTCACGAGCAATCGCAAATATTCACGTGTCAGTTTCAAATTGTTCGAAGACTGCGCGATAGAATTTTCTTCGCGTGAGAAAAATTCCAGTGTCGAAGCTAAATACAAAACTCCACGCCCACGTTTGACGATGCGGATTTGATTATTGCCAGACAACGTGGTGCCTTTGCGCTCGAAAACAAAGGGTTGTGTTTCAGCCGAAGTGACGTGGCGCGAATGAATCTGTTCGCCGTTCAAATAAACTTCGACTGTGTAATCAGGCGAAAGTTCATTGCTGACTTTTAAGTAATCAATCAAGCCGCTGATCGCAAAAGCAGAGTGTTTCGTTGACATCCAACCGTAAGCGTTAGTTTTGTTGGCGACGATCCAGTGGGCGACTTTCACGAGGATCGGATTGCCCGGAGCGATCCGCGATAATGCTTTCAGCGAATAGGCAGTGGCCTCCAGATCAACTCTGTATTGCCCGTACCAATATGTTTGCGCTGATTCCCAATGTGCATCGTATTCAGAAACTTTCGCTGAACGTTCGATGTCTCCAGCGACGACTGCGGCGCGTTTGTCGTTCCGCGCGTGCAGGGCGAGAGCGAGCATGGCGCGTCCGTAGGGTTGCAGGGATGAACGTTGTGCAAATAAATCATTCAAATATTTTTCATATCCGTCACCGCTTAAAGTGTAGGAATAAACCATATACGCTTGCGATTCCTGATCAATCGGTTTGCCGTCCTCGGCCTTATGGGCTTCGATCATTTTTTTCAAGGCTTCGCGGCCTCTTTCAATCTGGGAACTCTCAACGCCGTAGCCTGCTTTCACCGCCTGCGATAGCCCATCAACAACATACGCCGTCAGGAACGGATCAGTCTTATCATCCTTCCACCAGCCCCATCCGCCGTCTGAATGTTGCAGACCGGAGAGCTTATCAATCCCGCGTTTGACCTTCGCGGGCAGGTTGTTATCTTTGCGAATCGTCGCGCCTTTGATGTCAGCCAACGCCTGCGTCACGATCATATTTGGCATGAAGCGCGACATCGTTTGTTCCGTACATCCATACGGGAATCCCGTCAAATAATCCAACGCGCCAAAGAGCGTTCCAGCCAATGATGGTGCGGCTTCGAGTTTCAATGAACGCGCCTGTGCGTGAGCATTCGCCGGAAGATTCACATCGAAAGACTGCTCATCATTTTCCCCGGAAAGCGCGAGAGCTTTTCCAGTAGTTTGTTGCAACCCAGCCGGAATTACTTCGAGCGGTAATTCGACAGCGTCAGATTCCTGATCGGTCAAAGCCTTCGCCAGTAATTTCACCTGCCCAATTTGATCGGCCTTGACGCGCCAATCAATGCGGTGAATTCCTTGCTTCGGAATCGTCACCGTTTGTGAAGCGCCGTCCAATAATTGCGCGCCTGAAACTTCGATTTCAATCTTGGTAGATTTTTCAGCATCCAGGTAATTATGCACAATTCCTGACAACGTAACCGTATCGCCTTCGGTTAAGAATCGAGGCGTTTCAAGGCGTAAAATCAGGTCTTTGCGTGCCAAAACCTTGCCGACGCTGGAGCCGACTTTCAAGTCTGAAGTGACGCCGCGAGCAGTTGCCCGCCAAGTGGTCAAATTGTCAGGCAAGGGAACTGAAACCGTGGCTTTGCCGTCTGCACCGGTGATCACATTCGGTTGCCAGAAAGCCGTATCTTTGAATTCTTTGCGAATCGTTGGTTCAGCATACTGCGTTTCATTTTTGAAATCCGCAAGCTGATAATTTGGTTTGTTACTGGCGATTTTTAAGGATTTCTCTCCCGAAAATCCAACAAAATAAAACTGCGTCGAGAAACTTGTCTGGACGCGGTTGTATCTTTTTTCATAAAACTGACGACGAATATCTCCGGCATTTTCAGGCATGATGCTGTAGACAGCTTCGTCAACTACACCAAGGCTGACCTCCGCTCCCGGCGATGGAGTGCCATCGGAATTTCGCGCTAAAATTGAATAGCTGGCGACTTCACGCGGCTTGTATTCTTTTTTATTCGGGATGATTTCGAGGTTCAGATATTTATGTTTTGCCGGAACGTTGATGGATTTGCTTTGTTCGTAAAACTCTCCGTCTTTCACATAACAAACGCTGAAATAAATATTAGGCACTGCCTTCTCATCAATTGGAACTTCGATTAATGCGGAGCGACCGGAAGATTTAATTGTCCTGATGGTTTTGATGTTTTCGAGCTCAGTGGTGACTAAAAGATGAGCGTTGTCGGTTGGCAGAAGCGCCAAAACTTTTGCTGTTTCGCCTGGTTTATAAGATTTTTTATCTGGCACTAATTTAATCGCACTTGAATTTGAATAAACATAATCACCGCGATCTGCTTGATTTTCGCTGCGTTCGGCAACCCACAAATAACCACCATCAAAAACGATTTGCTTCCCGTTTTCATTGATGATTGCTTCGATGCGGATGCTGCCAACGACAGGAACTTTAAAGTTATATTCGCCTTGCCCCTGCGCGTTGGTGTTTACTTCTCCCGAACCTAAATCCGTCTCTTTCAATTTATATTCGTAGAGATCCCATTTGCCCTGCGGGCTACTTTTTTCAATTTTTTCGTAGCGATGTTCGATGAATTTTACTGTCACTTTTGACGCGACCGGTTTGCCTTCATAATCAGCAGTTTTGACTTTGATTTTTGCGGAGTCATCCTTGAAAAATACATAACCAACAGGTCTTGCGAAGGCGACAGCTTTGCCCCGAGTACCAGTGAAACTTGCTTTGCCTTCCATTTCACGGCGCGAAGAATCTACGACTTTGGCCTCAATGCGATAAGTGAAATCGTAGTTCTGTTTTTCTTCCGGTGACGGAACCTGAAATTCAACGCTGAGCTTGCCGTCCTTATCGAGTTTTCCTTCGCCTTCCTTCACCATATCGTTGCCGTAGCCGTAACCTCCATCTTCCTCCTCGCCGGACGGGCTGAACTCATCCTCTTCACCTTCATCGCCGTCACTCCACCACGAATGCCAATACCGCGAACGGTAGATGTAATATTGCACGGCGGCATTAGCGACAGGCGCGCCAAAAAAATATTTCGCTTCGACGTCGAAGGTCGTTTTATCTCCTACTGCCACAAACGGACTTGGAGTTCTGACGGTAACTTTGTACTCCGGTTTTTTGTATTCTTCGACTGAAAAATAATGACTTGAAGTCGCTTCTCCAACCTTGGCGGTGATGTTGTATTGCCCCAACGGAGCTTCTTCCGCCAGCTCAACTTCGCCATTAAAAGTGCCACGCGCCGAGATCGGAAAACTCTTTTCCAGCAGCTTGCCGTTGTTCGGGTCTTCGACTGTCACGTTGACGGTGGAGCCGGGGGATTCATACCCATTGTTTCCGATTTTGCGCAGAATCCCTTTAAAAAATACCTTTTGCTTCGGACGATACACCGGACGGTCAGTGTAAATGTACCCAGCCAAATTCCCTGAATCTCCGTCGCCTTCATAACCGCCATCGAAATAAAATGCGTCAAGATCGGAGATCGCGAATTGATCTTTTGACTTCGCCATGACGATGTAAGCATCGCGCCCTTCGTCAGGTGTTTGCGCTCTTTCTTCGGGATCGTAATCTTCTGGATGCTGAATTTTTCCTGGTGTTTCGACTTGTTTTCGGACGTTAGTTTTCAGAACTCCGTTTTTATCCGTGACACCGGTCGCAATGGTTTTTTTGCCTTTGATGACTTCGATATTCAGTCCGCCACGCGGTTCGCCGGATTTGCGGTCTACGGTATATACGAGCATTTCACCGTCATTGGTATTTTTCTTCACCATCGTCACATCGGTGACAATTGAAATGGTGTACGCACGCAGCCCTTCGTTGACGGCTTCGATTAAATAAACGCCCGGCTCGTGTTTATCGAGCAAAATCATTTTCGAGTCATATTTTTTGATGTTGGCGAGCGGCTGCCGAAATGAAGTGACGAGCTGATCCTGATTGAGTAACGGGACGCGGGCGAAGTCTGCCACATTCAATGGAAGGCGGTCGCTTTCGCCGCCAAGTCCACGGAATTTGACGTTGAATTCTACACGTGATTCGTAATTGAGCTGCTTGCGAAAATAGTTTTTGATGTTGCCCCAAATTGAAGTTTTGAAGTCATGAACTTTTTCGAGTGCTCCGGGTTTCGTCTCTTTCACTTCATTAATCGTATCGTTTTGAAGCGCATCATCTTCACCCATGCGATGCGGATCGTTGAGCTGTTTGAAAAATTTCGACGGGTCTTTGACTTTGTAAACACGAAAATCCAAAGCGTTAATATTTTGATAACTGACGTAGATTTTAGCGCGATCATTCGTGCCGTACGTCCGATTTGTGGAGAGCGAAAATGTTGGCTTAAGGGCAGGCGTAACCGTCGGGGATACAGCCGCCACAGCCACTGGCGAAGCCGCAACATTACTTTGCGCGTTCATCTGCGAAGTCGCAAAAAGGATAGCTGCGCCAATGACTAAAGAGTAAACCGCGAGAATCGTGAATTTGTTTCTTAGTTTCATAGCCTCTCCAAATGAATCAAATATTTTTTGACAGAATTTGCAGGATGAACAGGATTTGATTAACTTTTTAATCTTCTTAACATTTCAGGTTTGAGTATATCTTTGATCGAGTCATAAGGAATAGTAGCGAAATTTATTCCCATACTTCCTGGCCCAATTTGATAGACGTCAAAAGTTATGACCAATACTTCGTTATCTAATGACCATAAGTCATAATTTTCTTTTAAAGGCGTCGTTCCTGATTCTAGCTGCGAAGGTATCCAGTCTCCACCACTTTGGGGAGATTTTTTCTTCAAAGCGATAATGCTTTGTTCAGCAATTCGTTCTAGGAATTGCGATTTCGGTACAAATAAATCGGCCAGCATTAATTCTTTGCCCTGTGTCAAATCATAATTGAGAACTATCGTTCCACGGTCTGGGTGAACGTATCCTGTAGAGGTCTCAATGTGAAGCTCAAGGCTTAGAATTCCCTCTCTTGCGAATCCGCTTGTATACTTGGTTGTAATCTCAAAATCCGACTTTCGTTTTTCCCCATTTGGTCGCAGAATATTTTTACTAGAATAAGATTTAAGCCAGCTAAGTTCTTTGAAAATTCTATTTTTAACCAATTGATTAAATTGTTTTTGTTGCCGAGTATTAGCTCGGTCAATTTGAGGATAATCAAGATTTGCTTCGTAATGTAGCTTGGCATTTGTTTCCCGAAACGTAACAACTGAAATTTTCATCCCATCAAGTATTTCTTTCGAAGCAGGACGCTGAGGATTTGCTGCATTAACAATCTCAGTGGTGGCTGATGGAATTTCATTTGGAAGAAATTTGTCCGTTTGTATCTGACGTCGAGTTGTACAAGACGTACAGATTAAAACCGTAAACAGAAGGGCGAAACTATAATTTGTCGTTAATCGCACCTTCATAAATAATTCCCTACGAAAGCATCTTCAACCGAAAAAATCCTAAAAATTTTTTATTCCTCATCACCGGACGCCAGCGTTGATCGGGATGCTGGTCGAGTACGGAAAGCCTGACTTTTTTTAGCGTTCCCTCATCGCTGGAGGAATTGCCCGTATGGTACACCACCCAATCATTCGCGCCTTCGCCTGCGTGCTTTGCTTTACCAATAAAAATCATGACGTGGTATGGAAATTTTTGCGCGAACGCCTGTTCATAAAAAAGTAAATCCCCAGCTTGCGCCTGTCTGCGGTCACGACTGATGAATGTGACGTTGTAATTTTTCAAAGTCCGCGCATCGGCAAATTCTGAAAATTTATTTTCGGTTAAATCAGATTCCTTGAAAGCTCCAAAATCTACGCGAAATAATTTATCGTGGAGCGGAGATTTTTCAAGATTTATTCCTCGAACGTCAGGAGCTACGGCTTCATACCCGATTCCCATTTTCTGAAACCATAAGCGGTCATGTGGACGCAAGGCTTCACGTATCGAAAACCTGACGAGTCCCGCGCAATCACGCTGTTCGGTATTCCATTCATCGCTCAATCGATAAAATTGCATTTCAGCGATTGAGGTAAACCACGCCCGGAAATTTTCACGATGCGAGGCGGAAGTTAGCTCTAAAGAATCAGGAAATCCATCCTGATCAGCATCAATCACAATCGGGGGAGGGGGGATTTGAGCAGTTTCGATCTTTGGTTTTAAAGTCTTCTCACATGCCCCAAAAAACAATAAAAAAAGCAAAATACTGCCAGAAAATTGTGTGTGAGAAGCCAGCATAGTCAAATACCAAATGCACTATAGCAAATTCATTGGAGCGGTGTAATGTTGGTAGCCACAGTGTTGAAAAAGTTCGGTTAGAAGCTGTTGACCGAACTTTTAGGCTTTGTGCATTATATTTCATATCTCGATACTCTTGAAGCGCAACATATTTTAAGCGTAGAATCCAGACTTTCTAATTCATCAATCAGCAATTTAAGTTTTATTTCCAAGTCAAGTTACTCTCACTCGGATAGTTACAGATTCCCTGGATTTTGAGAATTTGTGGCGTAGGAAAAATATGTTTCGTATACTTTTTGCATTGATCTTCTTATGCGTTGTGCCCGTCGCGGCGCAACAGCCAGAACCGCCGACATAATGGTTAGACCCCGACACGGGGCATCGCATCATTCGTCTTTCGCGCGAGCCGGGCAGGCAGAGTTTGTACTTCCATCAAAATGCCTATTCGCCGGACGGGCAAAAGCTCATCATCACTTCGCCGAGCGGATTGTCCACTATTAACCTGAAAACGCACGCCATCGAACAAATCGTCGCAGGACGGGTGAACGTTATCGTGACGGGACGCAAGAACGGCCTGGTTTATTACGTTAAAGATCGCGCTGTTTTCGCGACGCACCTTGAAACGAAATCGACACGTGAGATTGCCAAGCTTCCGCCGCGTGGTTCGGTGGCTTCGGTCAATGCCGATGAAACGTTGTTACTGGGCAGCATGATGGAAGGCGAGGTGCAAAGCTCGTATTTGCAAGGCGCTGCGCCAGATGCCCAGCGTCCGACGCCGCCTGAAGTGCGCGGGCCGAACGGGCTGACGTTTAATTTTAACTACACCCGCAGCAAAGCGATTGGCACCATCAACGGCAATCGCAGTGCTTACATTCAAGAGAAGCACCTTTCGACGACCGATCAGCCGAACATTCTTAACGCGTTTTATTCTTACGAATTACCGTTCGGAAAAGGACGAATGCTCAATCCCGGAAACGTCGTTGCGCGTTCATTAGTGAGCGGCTGGCAGATTTCCGGGATCACGCTTTACTCGACGGGTACGCCACTCGGCCCGTTCACGGCGAACTGCAACGTACCGCAAGCGGGTACGTGTTGGGCGAGTTATAACCCGGCTTTCACTGGCCCCGCACGCATCAACGGAGCCTGGGGCAACGGTAACGTTCTGGGCGCAGTGGCAGGAGCGACACCGTTTATTGATGTGAATGCCCTGCTGCCTTCACCTATGGCAATACGCCTGCGACCGGGGCTTACGGCTTGCGTAATCCGCATTTCATCAATCAAGACTTAAGTCTTTTGCTGAATTTTCAAGTCCGCGAAAATCTCAAGTTTGTGTTCGGCGCAGATGGATTCAACATCTTCAATGCGGTTCGGTTCGGTGCGATCAACACGAACATCACCAGCGCCAGCTTCGGCAAGGTCGGCGCCAAACCAATTTGCCGCGCGTCTTCCAGTTCAAGCTGAGAGTTGATTTCTAAGCCGAAATCCTGAGCTGGAGCGCATGAATAAATCGCGCTCCAGCTCAGGATTTCTCACGCACTTCCTGCACTAGCGTCAGTAATTCTATATGATTTTTTTTCACGTTGCGGGTAATTACCTCGTGCCTTTGAACACTTGACAGGCAGCCTTCTCGAACCCTCCACAACGCCAGTGTTATTCCCTCCAGCGTGACCGCCAAGTCGTGATGGTTCCCTCAATTATCTCGAATATCAAGCTGTTCTGCCGTTTTCAGTCTCACATAAAAACTACAACTCGCTTCTTCACAAGCTTGCATTTGCTGTCTTCTTTCTTTTCGAAAACTGAAATTTATTGGTATACAGCCTTTTTTTCAATATAAAGGAGAAAGCCCTGGTATTGGCCACCTGAAAAATTTCAGAAAGAGAGCAATGATGGAAAGTATTGCACTGACACAATGGTTGGTTTTGAGGCGAGCTGAAATTGTAGATTGACGGCTTTGGTAAAATTCGTTTAGAATCTCATTTCGTTCTTCGCTGCCAGATTTTTTAACTTAACAAGAAGCATTAAGTTCTCACTTTGCCCTTGCGGAATTGAAATTTCCCAATAATAGAAAGCCTCAGCCAGAATTTCCACGTAGATCAACAGGCTCAAAACACTGAGTCAATTTTAAATTCCTGCTCTCACGAATATCAACGATCCTTGATCCGGAGATAAAAAATGAACGCAAAAAAAACTCTCACTCGTAGTTTCTCTTTACCAATCCTCCGTCTGACGGCATCTTTTTTGTTAGCGATCATTATTTTCTGCAGTGTGCCGAATGTTCAGGCAAGAAGAGGTTCCAGTCATCAGGCTGCGCAGCCACTGACAAATAGACTAGTGGATGATGAATCATCCACCCTCTTGAAAAATTACGGGAAGTTGCCATTACGATTTGAAGCAAATCAGGGACAGGCTCCAACGCCTGGAAAATTCATCGCGCGCGGTCAGGGATATAATTTATCACTGCAACCGACGAGAGCAATTTTACAGTTACGTCAATCTGCTTCCGCGAAGGAGGAGTCATCGGAGCAGACACAAATCGGAATAGAATTTATCGGATCCAACACAGACGCTTTGATGCAGGGTGAAAACATCTTATCAGGAGTGACCAACTATTTTGTTGGCAATGATCCGACCAAATGGCACACGAATGTCGCTACGTATTCACAAGTGAAATATAAAAATCTTTACTCTGGCATTGACCTGATTTATTACGGTACGAAGGGTCAGTTGGAATACGATTTTGTGATCTCGCCAAGAGCGAATCCTCAGGCTATTCAGATGTCATTTGAAGGTGTAAATGCACTGCGGATTAATCAGCAAGGACAGCTGGTCTTACAGACGACCAATGGAGAAGCGCGCCAACTAAAACCGATCATCTATCAAACTGTCAATGGGAAGCGACGAGAAATTCCAGGTCGTTATGTCCTGCAAGGTCGAAACCGCGTGGGTTTTCAAATTGGTAAATATAATCGAAGCCTCCCCTTGGTAATTGATCCGATTCTGGAATATTCAACTTTTCTCGGTGGCGCGGGAGTTGACCAAGGATTTGGAATTGCAGTGGACAAAGATGGAAACACGTACCTGACAGGAAGCACGACCTCTTTTGATTTTCCAATCGCCGGGACTCTCCAACCAACTAAAAATAATTTAACTGACGCTTTTGTATTGAAACTGAATGCCAGTGGATCCGCCATTGTTTATGCAGCTTATTTAGGTGGAGCTGGCAATGACTCTTCAAACGGAATCGCGATAGACACGGACGGGAATGCCTATGTCACAGGAACTACCGGATCGGCTGATTTCCCCACTACAAATGGTGCCTTACAAACAATTTACAAGGGGTTGGCAGATGCTTTTCTCACAAAGATTAATGCAACAGGCACGGCACTTGTATATTCTAGTTATTTAGGAGGTAGCGGAACAGAAATAGCCAATTCAATATCTATTGATAATACCGGAAGTGCATACATTACAGGTCGCACTGATTCGTCTGATTTACCTGCGACTGGAATTCAGACAACAAGAAAAGGCACCCTTGCCTATAAAAGCATTAACGGGGGGAATGACTGGACGACCAGCAATAACAATTTAATCGGCGCTCTAACGAATGCAATTGCGATCAATCCGACGAACTCAAGCATCGTTTATCTCAGTACAAATTCAAAATTCTATCAAACCATCAATGAAGGAGGACTTTGGAAATCAATCACACTGCCGCCTGTGACAACGAATACTACGCCAGTTACTTCGACTATTGTGGTGAATCCTAAAACCCCTAGTACTGTCTATGTTGGCGGTTCGACCGTATATAAAAGTACAGATGATGGTGCTACCTGGGTGATTAAAAATGCCGGACTCCAGCAAAATAATGTTCCGATCCCTGTTTCGTTTTTGGCGATTGATCCAAAGCAGCCGGACACGCTTTATGCGGCGACGAGTGTGGGAGTTTATAAAACCACAGATGGCGGAGAATTTTGGACTGCGATGAATGTAGGGTTAAATCTTCAACCGCTAACTGCAGCGCAACTTCGAATTACAAAATTGGTAGTTAATCCAATCACTACCTCGACAGTTTTGGCCTCAACAAGTAATGGAATTTTTAGAACAATTGATGGCGGAAATAATTGGGGATTCTCAAGCGGTGGAATTCCAAGTTCAGGGCAACTTCCAATCGAAATCTCAACGCTTGCGATAGATCAAATCAATCCATTAATTGTTTATGCAAGTCCACAAAGCGGACAAGGTGGTGTTTATAAATCAATCGACGGTGGGATGACGTGGGGATCAATTTCAACTGGGCTTACCGTGAAAATTGGAACATCCATCGTACCCTTTTTAGTACCAACTTTGGTCACTGATCCAAACATTTCCGGTACAGTTTATGGTGGCACAAATATCGGTGGAATTTACAAGACTACTGACGGTGGTACGACTTGGAATCAGGTGACGAACGGACTCAATAATAATAATATTCTTGCATTGGCAATTGATCCATCCAATCCAGCTAAAATTTATGCTGGAGCAAATATCGGCAGTGACGGGTTCGTTGCAAAAGTGAATCCGACTGGCACGCAGATTAATTATTTGAGTTATTTGGGAGGAAATGAAGACGATGAAGGTCGAAGTATCGCGATTGACAAAGATAAAAATGCCTTTGTAATTGGCAATAGTTTGTCCTCAAATTACCCGACAGCAGTTCCTTTTCAAGCGTTTAGTAATGGATTTCGGGACGTTGTCATCAGCAAGATAAATGCAGCGGGGACAAGTCTGATTTATTCAACTTATTTAGGTGGTAGTACGGACGAACAGGGGCGAGGAATTGCTATCAATGCTGCTGGAGAAGCTTGCCTTACTGGTGCTACGCTCTCTTTCAATTTTCCGACGGTCAATGCGATTAAGAGTACCAATAGTGGTGTATTTGATAGCTTCGTCAGCAAGTTAAGCAGCGATGGTTCGAAGTTGGAATTTTCAACTTATCTCGGTGGGTCGGTATCAGATCAAGCGAATGGAATTGCGCTGGATCAGGCTGGAAATATTTTTCTCACGGGAGTAACCAACTCAGGCAATTTTCCCTTAGTCAATGCTTTTCAGACTCAACTCAATGGTCAAGTCGGCGGTGGTAATCAAGATGCTTTCATTACTAAAATGGATAGAGCGGGAACTAAAATTCTTTACTCCTCTTTTCTGGGGGGCCGCCTATCCGATGCTGGAAATGCAATTACAGTGGATGCTGGCGGGAACGTGTACGTCACTGGCGTGACTGCTTCAATTGATTTTCCAACTTCCAAATCACTCATGACATATCGTGGCAACGATACATATATAGCAAAATTAGCGACGGCGGCAGATGTGGCAATTACAATGACAGATTCGCGTGATCCGGTGATGGTAGGTAATTCGTTTAGCTACAATTTAACTGTCACGAATAACGGGCCAGATACAGCTTCAAATGTTGTCGTAACAGATATTTTGCCTGCGAATGTTTCGGTCGGTTCAGTCGTGGCAAGTCAGGGAAGTTGTACTGGAACAGGTTCGTTGACATGCAATCTCGGGACGCTGGAACAAAATTCTCAGGTGACAATCACACTTAATTTAACGCCAAACGTTGCTGGAACGATTACGAATCAAGCCAGTGTTAGCAGCAGCATCTTTGATCCAACGTCGGGAAATAACATGGCTTCACAAAGTACCAAAATTTCCGATAAACCATCTATTACTGGAAGAGTCGCTCTAGTCAGTGGTGAAGGCCTTGGCAAAGTCGCTATTAATCAATCAGGAAATCCAACGACTACGTTAACAAATGCGGATGGAAGCTTTCAATTTCTGGAATTGCTGCTCAACAGCAATCATACGCTGACGCCAAAGCTTAAGGGTTACGTGTTCAATCCGTCCAGCCAGACTCTGACGAATTTAATTAAAGATCAGACAGTAAATTTCACGGCAGTCTTTTGTGATTTTACTTTATCGCCAACCAATCAGACATTTTCAAACATCGGTGGTACAGGCAGTATTCAGGTCGGAAGCCCCGATCCGCAATGCCTGTGGACGGCGCGCAGCAATGCTCCGTGGATTAAACTAACTTCACCGACAAGCGGTCCTCCTAATGGTACAGTTACCTTTACTGTTGACCCCACGACAACGGGAAGGAGCGGGACAATTACTGTAGCGGGTAAAAACTTTATCGTCTCTCAGCAAGTTTCGATTTGTGCCCCGGACTTCAATCAGCCAACTGTTTCGGGAGTAAATTTAGCCGTCACGCAATTTGTCAATCGGGATTTTAACGGCGACGGTTTTACGGACTTGGCGATGATTTCTCCACCGGATCAAACCGTTTCATTAGTTCTGAATGATGGCAAAGGCAGTCTGGCAGGGAATCCACTGGTTATTATTTCCGGCGTGCAGCCCAGATCTCTACATGGTGGCGACGTGAATGCGGACGGAAAGCAGGATTTGATTTTTGTGAATAACAGTACCGATAACAACGTGTATGTTTTATTGGGTAATGGCGCTGGTGGATTTGCTGCTCCGAAAACTTTTAAAGCCGGAACTTCGCCTAATTGGGCCGCGCTCGGAGATTTTAATGGCGACAAGAAAGTTGATTTGATCATTGGGAATCTTAGCACTAACGGCGGAGCGGCTGAATATAATGTAACAATCTATCCAGGAAACGGCGATGGAACTTTTGCCGCAGGTCGAGGCGTCGGCGAGCCATTACAATTTTTCGATGGTATTCGGCAAGTGGAAGTTGGAGATTTTAATGGGGACGGAAAGCTTGACGCATTATTGGCTACAAATGCATCTGGATTCCGAATTATATTAGGCGATGGAATGGGCGGAATTACTTCAAGCACCGGAGGTCTCCCTTTTGGAGGAAATGCAATGGTGATTGGTGATTTCAATCGAGATGGAAAAAGTGATTATGCATATTATGCCGGTTCGGTCTCTGTCTTTCTCGGTACTGCAACCATTAATCCGGCAAATTACGAAATGCCCGGAACAATTAAACTCGCCGCGGAGGATATAAACTCAGATGGAAAACTTGACTTGATCGGTCTGAGCCAGGATGGGGTTTTAGTTCGTAACGGAAATGGTGAT
>JAYTCQ010000319.1:0-14968 GCA_043736395.1 Blastocatellia bacterium
CGGCGGCGAGAGAATTTATCGAACTGGTGAAGAAATAAAATGCAGAAGCCCTCAGGCGAGTCGAGGTCGCCGGTATGGCAGAAGCATAGACCACGGATCGGGCGGATTACTCTGATCTGAAACCACGGAGTACACGGAGAAAGACGCGACAATTTACTCGACTGACATTTCCCGCTTCACTCAACAAACTCCGTGCGCTCCGTGTTCTTCGTGTTTTATCAAACTCAGACCCGCGTAAACCCGCTTGATCCGTAAAATCCGTGGCCTATTTTTTTTGATTAGCGAAGGTGCCCTTACTTCGTGCGGGCTTCTGCACTTCCAAAAACACAAAAAGCCTGGCGATCCCTCACGGTCACCAAGCTCTCTGTGTCACTCAACTTAAATTAATTAGCAATCGCCATCACTCACAATAACAGCGGTTGCTTTTCCGATTCTCACTTAACTCTTCTCACATTTTACCAAACGCCACGCTGGAAAAAAGGTTCCAAAAGTTACGAAAAAAAATTATGAAATATTGATCCAGCTGGATTGGCTTCCACTCAGGTCAATGGCTTCGATGATTTTCATATTGGCGACGGCATCTTCCAGCGGAGTCGGAACGGGCGTATTATTCAAGACCGCCAGCGACATCGTGTCCGTTTCTAAAATGTATTGATCACAAATGTCAAAACTGATTTCTTCAATTTCTGTACCGCGCTGATGCCAGATGCGACAAGGCTTGTCGGGTGGAGCATTGACCGGAATTTCAACTTCTATGCGACCTTCCGTCCCAAAAATATTGCAGCGTTGATACGAAGTCAGTTGCGTCGAGCAAGTGAATGTCGCCGTCCCATTTCCAAAATCCAGAATTCCTGAAGCGATCCGATCTGTCTGAAAAATTGGATCACGTTCCAAGATTCCAATGACTCGTATTGGCTCGGTGTCAAAGATAAATCTTGAAAATGAAATGTTGTAACAACCAATATCCATCATCCCACCGCCGCCGATGTCGGCTTTGTTGCGGATGTTATTTCCGTCGTTATTGAAGTAGGAAAAAAATGACTGAATCGTTTTTAGTTCGCCGATGCCGCCCGACTTTACGATTTCTTTGGCACGAATCCATTGCGGATGGAGGCGGTACATGAAGGCTTCCATCACCTTTAAATTTGGATGCTGCTTCGAAGCCGCGAATAATTTTTCAGCTTCGGCGGAATTCAATCCGACAGGCTTTTCGCAGAGCACATGCTTTCCAGCTTCGAGGGCTTTGATTGACCAGGGGACGTGTTGATGATTCGGCATCGGATTGTATATCACATCAATTTCAGGATCAGCCAACAATTCCTCATACGAACCATAGGGCTTCGGCAATCCGAATTTGGTGGCGGCTACTTGTGCTTTGACTGAATCACGTGAAGCGATAGCCACAAGCTCCGTATGCTGAGCTTTGAGCATAGCCGGTATTACTTTGGTTTGGGCAAAATTTGATGTGCTTAGAATGCCCCATTTAACTTTCTTCATTATTCGTTCCTTGTGTTTGCGGAAGCCTGCATGCAGTAACGGTGCCTTTACATTTGTAATTAGTGTCAGAAGTCATCTCAAAATTTCGCGTGAATCACTAGCGCCCTTACTGCGTGCGGGCTTCTGCATGGTTAATTGTTTTCCCCATTCGAACTAACGGAAACTGTAAACCGTCGTTGAGGATGTGAATAAATTCTTCGATGACGTGATAGCCACGCGCTAAATACATTGGTACGCCAGAAAGAGTTGCACCAAGTTCCAAATGCTGAAAACCAGCCCCGTGCGCAGCGTGTTCACAGGCTTCAATGATTTGTGTGCCGATGCCGCGCCGCGCAAAATTCGGATGAATAAAAAATGCGCGAATGCGGGCGGGATGAGTTTTTGGATCAAGCAAATTGTCTTCGTTGTGCTTAGCTTGATCGCCACCGAAGAGAGTTTTGCGTTTACTCCAGCCACCGCAGCCGACGCTCTGGTTTTCAATTTCGGCTACAAAATACGTGCCATCAATAATTAGCTGCGTATCAATTCCGAAAACTTGAATGAGTGCGCTCTCGATTTGTTCGTGAGAGTAAAATTCTGCACTCAAACCTCGCACCGAATCTGCAATCAACAGTTCCAGTGTCGGGACTTCAGCCAAAGTTGCCAATCTGAGAATTATTTTATCCGACATCATCAGCAGGTAAATTATCTTGAAATTGATCCGTATCCTTAAATTCTTTTTTCAAACGCAGCAACTCTTTTTTCAAGCTTTCCATTGTTTTCGCATACGCCGGATCATTCGCCAAATTCTTCATTTCAATCGGGTCTTTCACCATATCGTAAAGTTCCCACTGATTAAGTTTATTGAAGTAAATCAGCTTGTAGCGAGCGTTGCGGATTCCGTAATGCGCGGCGACGTTGTGATGACCGGGATGATAATAGCGGTAGTACATCGAAGTCCGCCAATCCTTTGGAGTTTTATTCGCGAGTAATGGAAGCAGGCTTTTGCCTTGCATGTCGGTAGGAATTTTGGCTCCGGCGGCGTCCAGAAAGGTTGGCGCGAAATCTAAATTCAAAACAATATTTTTGTTCACGCTGCCAGTTTTGATTTGCTTTGGCCAACGAACGACGAGCGGCGTGCGCAGTGATTCATCGTACATAAATCGCTTGTCGTACATGTTATGTTCACCGAGGAAAAATCCTTGATCGGAGGTGTACACGACAATCGTATTTTCAGCCAAGCCAGACTTGTCGAGATATTCCAGAAAGCGTCCGATGTTGTCGTCTACGGATTGCACACACGCGAGATAATCCTGCATATATCGTTTGAATTTCCAGCGTTTCAAATCCGCGCCGATTAAATCTTTCGGCGGATCCATTTTTAAATCGCCCCTCGTCAAATCCGTATCAATGTGATTGGTGGCTTGTTTTGAAGCATCTGATTTGCCAATGTATTGATCATCGAATGTCGCAGGAATCGGCGGTTCATAATTTTCGTATTGCTTCCGATATTTTTCGGCTGGCTCCCAATTTCTGTGCGGAGCTTTGTGATGGTACATCAAGAAAAACGGCTTATTTGTTGGGCGATTTTTGATGAAGTCAATCGAGAGATCGGTGATGATGTCCGTGGCATAGCCCGTGATTTTTTTACGCGTGCCCATTTCAATCATGACTGGATTGAAATACGCGCCTTGTCCCGGCAAAATATTCCAATAATCAAATCCCGTCGGCGATCCATCATTTGGACGTTTCGGATCATTGCCGCCGAGATGCCATTTGCCAATCATCCCCGTGTAATAACCCGCCGCCTGCAAATATTTCGAGACAATCGGCTGCGAATTATCAATGTGATTGAAAACAGGGACGCCGTTGAGGTGCGAATATTTTCCGGTGAGGATCACGGCGCGGCTCGGCGTACAAATCGAATTCGTCACGAAGGCATTGGTGAATCGCACGCCTTCACGTCCAATGCGATCAATGTTGGGCGTTTGAATTAGCTTACTGCCGTAAGAGCTAATCGCATGTGCCGCGTGATCGTCGGTCATGATGAAGACGATATTCGGTTGTTTGGTTTGCGCGGCAAGTGAAGGTAAAAACGAAAGTGCAACAATTAGGAAAATTAAAAATTTCATAGGTTTTCGTTGGCATTAATAACTATCAAAAGTATCGCAGTCAGCCGTAGCACAACCAGCCATGGTTGTGACCGCCTTTGCAAAAGGCGAATCTATTACTCGACCAACAGACTTGGCGGCGACCTGATTTCTCTCGCAAAGTTTGTCACTGCGAAGAAATTCTAAGCAATGTGAGAGATTAGCTTTTTTGCTACGGCAAAAAAGCTGTCGCAACCATGGCTGGTTATGCTACATCTTTGCTCGTTAGAATCTTTTCTCGTCCAGTCAAATACAATAATACAATCAAAATTACAAACGGAATCAGAGACAACAAATCCGAATAATCTCCACTGAAAAAGGCGTTCGAAGATTTTGCCCAGCGTACGATTTTGTCATCGGTTTCGGTAATCACTCCGGCAATAAATGCGATGATAATTCCGGCAATCGCGCCGCCTGCGATGTAACCTGAAGCCATTAATACGCCCGGGCTTTGATCGGCTTGCGCATTGAATTCATCTTCGGACAAATTTTGCGAAGCGAGTTTTTTCCGCAAATATAAATCTACTGCCCAACGAATCAAACCACCAATAAAAATGGGCATCGAAGTCGAAATCGGCAAATAAACTCCGACCGAAAAAGCTAGAGAGGGAACTCCCGCGCATTCTAAAAATACGGTAATCATCACGCCTAATAAAACTAATCCCCACGGCAATTTTTGATTGAGAATTCCTTTGATGATATAGGAAACGAGTACCGCTTTCGGCGCGTCAAATTTTGGGACAGATGAACCATCTGGGCGTGTTTTGAAATTTCCATTGATGCCGGGATCAACCAAGAAAATCGGGGTTCCCTGATCGTTGACTAAATATTTTTTGGTCTCACCGTTTTGATCAGTATGATGCCAGACGAGATAAGAATTTCCGTCGGCTTGCGCGCCTTTGATGGGTTCGCGTTCTTTGAGTTCTGAAACATTCGCGCGTAGTTCTGTTGGAGCCTTCATCGGCATGTACACTGTGCCATTATCATTCAAGCGCAATAAAATCGGCCCCAAAACAATCGCCGAAGCGAGCGAGCCAAACAGAATTGCGATCTGTTGATATTTCGGCGTCGCGCCAATTAAATATCCAGTTTTCAAATCCTGCGAAGTCGTACCACCATTCGAACATGCGATGCAAACGATGGCTCCCACAGATAACGCTGTCACGTAGTAGACTGGCGAAGTCCAGCCGATAATCAAAAATATTAAGCACGTCAGCAGCAACGTCGCATACGTCATGCCTGAAACTGGATTTGAGGACGAACCAACTTCTCCGGTGAGGCGCGATGAAACGGTGACGAAGATAAATCCGAAAATTACGATCATCAGTGCGCCGAGAAAATTCATTTGCAGGGAACGAAAAGCGACAATCAAAATCATGAGCACGATGATGCCAACAATCACCCATTTAATCGGGATGTCCTGTTCCGTGCGGGAAGAATTCTCAGTAGAAGAATTAGATCTTGACAAGTCGCGTATACTGCTGCGAATACTGCTCCAAATCACTGGCATCGAACGGAACACGCTGATGATGCCAGCGGCTGCGACTGCGCCTGCACCGATGTAAAGCACGTACGCGCTTCGAATTTCATCCGGCCCCATTTCACTAATTAATTTGGTTCCCGGATCAAGTGGAACAGTTAATGCGCCGCCGAAAAATTGAATGGCCGGAATTAACACGAGGTAGGCAAGGACGCCCCCGCCAACCATTAAGCCCGCGATATAAGGGCCGATGATGTATCCGACGCCGAGTAACTCAGGGGAAATTTCTGCGGAGATCGAACCGCTTTTAAATGGCGCTCCAAAGATTTTTTCCGGCACTTCTTTCCAGAGCCGAAAAGCCGACATCGCAGATTTATAAGCCAACCCAATCCCAAATCCGGTGAAAATTGTTTTCGCTCCGATTTTAGTTTTACTGACTTCGGATTCTGAACCTGAAGCGATGGCCGCTTGCATTGATTCTTCATCCGCGCCAGCTTTCAAGACTTCTGCACAGGCCGTGCCTTCAGGATATTTCAGGATTCCATGTTGTTGCACGATCAAAGCACGTCGAAGCGGAATCATCATCAGAATTCCAAGTAATCCGCCGAGCACTCCGACCAGCATCACGTTAATAATTTCCAGATTAAAACCTAAAATCATAATCGCCGGCATCGTCGCTCCGAAGCCGAAGGCGATAGATTCTCCGGCGGAACCAGCCGTCTGCACAATGTTGTTTTCAAGGATCGTCGCGTTTCTGAGTCCCACCTTTGCCAGCAGTCGAAAAATTGTGATTGAAATGACTGCGACAGGAATCGAAGCGCTCACTGTGAGCCCTGTTTTCAAGACTAAATATAATGAAGAAGCACCGAAGACGATGCCCAGCAGCGTTCCTAACATTAATGGAATGGGTGTTAATTCGCGAAGTTTCACCTCAGCGGCAATGAAAGGGCGGAAGAGTTTTGATGGAGGTTTCGTGGAATTTTCCATAAGGGTTTTCCGGGGAAATAAATTTTGATTTTTACGGTTTACTTTCTTTAGAAAGTTCAGTCTAACATGGCACGACTGGAGCGCAAGCGTCTCGCTTGCCGCGAGTGCGTGTAACGCTGCTCACGAGACGTGGTGAGGAGATTTCTTGCACTTTAGGGTTACAGCTCGCCACGGGCGTTTGCGACGCTGCGCTGGCAAACGGCAAGCGGGACGCTCGCGCTCCAGTCGTGCTCCTGTCGAAAATATTTTCCTTCCTATATTCTGGAAACATCACCGATGATATGATCGTATGCAGAATTGGCGGGACAACAGCAGGCAAAACCTGACTGCGAAGGTGAAGAGTATTTACAACTCATCGCATCTATTTTGGCTTATACGCAACACAATTTCAGGAGATTAATTTTATGAAAACCTTCAAAATAATTTTGCTGGCTGTAACCTTAGCGACCATTGCGATAGCGCAAAAAACTGCGCCACCATTGGATGATACGCGGCTTACTGTCCATACATTAGTGCGTGAAGATATATTTGCGGGGTTTATGGAAAACGATCTCGAACGGCTGACGAGAGGTGAGAAAAACATCGAAAGCTTATTAGAGAAAAGACCAAAAGCAAAATCAGAATTGTTAGCCTGGAAGGCGGGTGCGACCTTGTATCGAGCTGCCATCGCGAATGAAAAAAATGATCGTAAAGACTTTGACCAAAAATATCAGCAAGCTCTTGCGTTGTTCGATGAAGCCAAAAAACTGGGACCTGAAGTGACTGGAACCGCCGCTACCACGGGTGGAAGCTTTCTACTTTTTTCAGATCGGTTGCCGCAAGAATATCGCGCTGCGTCTTGGGCTACTGCATACGATGCCTATCAGATTTTGTGGAAGCAGCAAGGCGAATTTGCCGATAAACTTCCAGTTCACATTCGAGGCGAATTGTTGGGCGGCTTAGCACAATCTGCGCTGCGT
This sequence comes from Blastocatellia bacterium, assembly GCA_043736395.1. Lineage (GTDB taxonomy): Bacteria > Acidobacteriota > Blastocatellia > RBC074 > RBC074 > JAFDVL01. Next base: position 7,053 of record JAYTCQ010000319.1, read on the forward strand.
ACCGGACGGACGAAAGAAGCTAACGAATATCTCGATAAAATTCTGACAATGCTGCCGAATACGCCGTACGAGCCAATCGCTAAAAAATGGAAAGAGAATCCAAAGGCCGCAGAGAATTCCAGCATTGCGTGTATGACGTGTCATGAAGCAGGACGATTGGAAGATCGGCTGACGAAGCTTAACAAGTAACTGGAAACCTGCACTGGGAATGCACCCACTGGGAGCGCCCGCATCCTGCGGGCGAGCCTTGGTAAGAAAATTAACTGCGATGAAAAGCAATCCTTGTGCGAGGCTTCGCCCGCAGGATGCGGGCGTTCCCAGTAATTACGCTGTTACAACTTGCGACTTCTTAATGTAATCAGGATCAATAGTGATTCCAAATCCCGGCCCGGTTGGAACTTTCAATAATCCTTTTACACTTTTCAACGACGAAGTATCTGAACTCACAGGCAGCGTATCTTCTTCGCCCTTGTATTCCTGATGCGCTCCACAATTTGGGACACACGATGCGAAATGGGCAACGTACAAAAATCCTAACCCTCCGCCGGACATATGTGGCGTGCAATCTTTGCCAGCAATGGCAGCCATTCGCGCAACTCTGATGCTTCGCGTTAAGCCGCCGAAATAAAGCAAATCCGGTTGAATGACTTGCGCGATGTCGTTTTCAATAATGCGCCGAAAGCTGCGCAGGCTGCCTTCTTGTTCGCCAAGTGCAATCGGAATTTTCAATGTATCAGCGATTTGTTTTGTTTCATCGTAATAATCAAAAGGCACAGGTTCTTCAAAAAATGCCAGCTTGTATTCTTCCATCATCCGCCCGGTTTTGATTGCCATCGGCACGTCATAAGAACCATTCCCATCCGCATAAATGGCCATCTGATCACCGAAAGTTTTGCGGGTGAGAGGGATCATGGTGTGATCGCATTTCGTCGAAGAATCGTTGAATTCCATCCGCGCTCCGAGCCGGAATTTGATCGCTTTGGCTCCGGTTTCTCCGACAATTTTTTGCAGGTAGGCAATCTCCTGTTCAGGAGTATTTCCACGGTTACCGCTGGCACGATACACCGGAATTTCCTGACGAATAATCTTACCGAATAATTCTCCCAGGGGTTTGTTGATAAACTTGCCAAGCAAATCAAGGATTGCAATTTCAAGCCCGGAAACACAAACCCAAAAGGGCAATCCCTGCCATTTATAATTTGAATCGCGGAGATAAATTTCGTGAATTAACGATTCCAATTCGCGTGCATCTTTTCCGATAAAAAAAGGAGCTACACGCTTAAGAAAGATAGGATATGTCGTCGCCATTACTGAATCTTGCGGACTGCTGATGCCTTCGCCGCCATCGGTAGAGCGAACGCGGACGATGAAATTTTTTCCGTTTTTGAGTAAATCAATCGAAGCAATTTTGACAGGCGATTTGAAGAGTTCAACTCGTAGAACGGGTGTATTCATTGCCAGAGCTAATTTTTCTCCAAGTTCATTCTTTTTCTCAATTGATATTTTGGAAAACGGGAGCAGAGATGACGCCGCGCTTGCTTTCAGGAATTCACGTCTTTGTATCGTCATGATTATTTCAATGCCTCGGCGCCGGCTTTAGCAATGATTCCGTCCTGTTCGCTGGTGACACCGGAAATGCCGATCGCACCTACAATTTTTCCATTCACGAAAATCGGAAGCCCGCCTTCAACGGGCATCGCCTGATCGTTGCTGAGGATGCGCATGCCGATGCCACCTTTTGCGACGCCGTCTTCAAAAACTTTCGTTGAACGTTTGAAGGCGGCAGCTGTGAAGGCTTTTTTCTGCACAACATTTAAGCTGCCAAGTTGTGCGTCGTCCATACGCTGCATCAGTACGACGTTCGTGCTGGAATCTACGACAACGATATAGACATTCCATTTGTTTTTCTTTGCTTCCGCTTCAGCAGCAACAGCAACTTTTTTCGCTTGCTCCAGCGTGATCGGCGAGCCGTAGGAAGGCGGCGCATCTTGTGCAATAGTTGAGCTGAAGTGGACGACAACCATCAGAATCAGGATGAGTGACAGGCGCTTAGAGTACATTTTTTCTCCTTAGAAATTGGTGTTAAAATTTGAGGTGGAAATACTTCGTTGCGCAGTTTACTACAGCTAATCGCCAGCATCAAAAAGGCTCGACATGAAAATAATCTTACCCGTTCAGGAAATTAAATCCGTTAACATTATTGGCAATAATTACGCTGAAGATCATGACAATAAAATTCATAGTGATGAGGTCGCTGCGCAATTTGGATTTCGCGGCGGACTGGTTCCAGGAGTTGGCGTTTATGCGTATTTGACTCATCCCGTCGTTGAATCATTGGGAGCCGACTGGTTGCGTCGAGGCGCGATGTCAGCCAAATTTCTAAAGCCGATTTATCATGGCGAAGAGGCGATGGTGAAAGGAACCGTGAAAAGTGCAGAACCGCTTTTTATCAACCTGGAATTATTCGATCCTGGCGAAAACTTATGTGCTGTTGGTGAAGCTTCCTTTCCCGTGAACGTTACCGAAATAAATCCCGAAAACTTTCCTCATCAAATTTTGCCTGATCAGGATAAGCGACCGGCAGCGCGTTTAGTAAATTTACCAGTTGGGAAAATTCTTGGATCATTAGACTGGGAATTGAATCTGGAAGAAATTGAAAATGAATTCTTGTCGGATGTTTGCGCGACGCTGCCTTTATTTTTCGGGGCGAAGGCTGTCTGCCATCCGGCATTTTATCTGGCGCAGGCGAACGAAATTCTGATGGCAAATGTTAAGCTCGGCCCGTGGATTCATACGGGAAGCACGATGCAGCACTTTGCAATCCCAACCAATGGAGACAGGCTTTCAATGCGCGGAACAGTACTTGAATCGTATGAGCGGCGCGGAAATGAAATTGTTGTTGTGGATTTAGCAATTTTCGCGGATGCTTCACAACCAATTGCCCGCATCAAACATTCCGCGATTGTGCGTTTGGCGAATAAGCTGTAGCGCAAACTTTCCAGTTTACGTTTTTACATCGCAAATTAATTCCGTTGAAACAAGACATGTTCGAATGGGTTTGTCTTTCATTAAATTGCTTGTCGCCACTAACGCAAACTGGAAAGTTTGCGCTACTAAAAGGCGATCATCGTACCCTGTTCATCGAATAAATCTCCCGCTTCTCGAATAATTTCGACGCGGTCTTTTACTTCATCCAAGGCAGCTTCTGAAACATACATTTCACTCACGTGCAGCGTATCCTTGATGCGAACAATTCGTTTCGGTCTGTGCGGATCGTGGCTGGCGCGGATGCCCCATTCAAAGGCTTGGCGATCAGTTTCGGCGACTACGGGCAACATTGAATGTTCATAGAATCCGCTGGTAACGGCGTTCATGTACGTCGCGTCCCAATCAACTTTATTCAGCAGCTGCCGCGTAGTCACGTCCGCCAATCCAATGCCGCAGGCGTTGCCGTGAGAAGGTTCAGTGAGGTCGGTGATGACGATGACTTTTACTTTCGGAAAATCAGGATCAGGCTCGCCGTTGATGCGCATGCGTCCAATCACGTTTGGATCCATACCTGAACCGCTGATGTTTTTACCAATTTGATCAACGATTAAAACGTCAATTTCAGTCAATGGAAAACTCGGCATTAAGTCTTTTGCCATCGCCAATAATTCAGGTTCGCGGGTTAGGATTTCAGGCGGTGTGAGTGCTTCGATGATGGCAGTTTCATCGTAGGCGTTTTCAACAATTCCGACACCAAGAATAATTTTCCCACTGCCAATAACTAACCGTCCGGCTTGCGGCAACAATGTTTTCAATCCATAAATTCCATAAGTATGAATTTCAGACGCGAGGCGTTCTTTGCCGAGACCAATGACGCTCATCTTGACTAATCCGCTTTCAAATTCTCCGTGATACGCGGTGTGCGGCTTGATGCGATTGAGCAGAATGACGCCATCAGATTCATAAGCGTGCTTGTCCATGAAGACGGACATTTCCAAATTGCCGTCAAGCTTTACTACGTCCATTGATGAGCGAATTTCACAGCCCATGGCTTCTTCGGTGACGTTGTACGACGCAAGGATTTCGCGTTGTCCTTCCGCCGTCGCTCCGCCGTGACTGCCCATTGCGGGAATGATGAAAGGGTTGCCGCCTTTGGCTCTGACAGCTTCAACAGTGGCTTTGGCAATGCGTGCAATGTTGTTGATGCCGCGACTGCCAACTGTGATGGCGATGCTTGCGCTAGGCGCAATGTTGAGCTTTGAGGTGACTTGTTGATGAACTGTTTGCTCAATATCAGCGATAGATTCGCGGGGAAATTGTTGACGGATTTTGGTGAATTTATATTCTTTCATCGGGTGTTAATTTTTGGGGTGATTGGTTTCTAATTTTGCCAACTGGTTTCGTGCAAGGCTAATGGTTCAACGTGAATAGTCGCGACCACGTGACCGAATTCTTCTTCTAATCGCCGCTCCACTTCTTCGGTTAATTCGTGGGTTCTGATGTGGTCACCTTCAATTTCCGATTCAACGTGCAAGTGCATTTCAACAAACATTCCATTGCCTAAAGTCCGGGAACGAATGTCGTGGGCAGAGTGGACGCCCGGTGTATTGCTCACAATTTCTGCAATCTTTACTGATGGCACAGGAGCGGCATCAACAAGCACCGGAACTGTTGCCTTGAAAATCTTATAACCGTTCCAGGCAATTACGACAGCCACGCCCAGCGCGATAAACGGATCAACCCAGACATAGCCAAATTTGACTAATCCGATTCCTGCCAGTACCGAACAACTGACCAGCACGTCACTTCGAGTATGTCCCGCGTCCGCAATTAAAAATTCACTCTTCAATCGCTTGCCTTCGCGATGTTCATACACTGTGACAAAAATATTTACGATGATCGTAGTCACCATCACCCCGATTGTCAGGATGCTAATTTCAGGCGGAGTTGTCGAAGGGGTGATGATTCGCGAGATCGCACTGACTGCGATTTGATAACAGGTGACGAAAAGAAATCCCGCAATCGCGAATGCCGCGAGAGTTTCAAATTTCGCGTGCCCGTACGGATGCTCTTCATCAGGCTCAGCCGTGGCGTATTTCATGACGGCTAAACCGACAATATTATTGAGTGAATCTACGGAAGAATGTACGGCATCACTGATGACACTAAGCGAACCGGAGAGGAATCCAGCAATGAATTTTCCGATGACGACAATGATGTTGAGGACGAGCGTGACGATGAGGACTCGCTGAACACCGCGTTTGTAATCGTGATTATTAGGTTTTGATTCCATTAATTAACCGAAACTCTTATAAATTACCTTTTTTCGATTCTTCAATAATATATTCACATGCCCGCGCCGTCAGAGCCATCATGGTTAAGGTCGGATTTTGGCAACCTTGTGACACGAAACTTGCGCCGTCCGTGACGAAAACATTTTTTGCGTCGTGCAGTTGATTGTATTTATTGAGGACGGATTTTTTTGGATCGTTGCCCATTCGCGCCGTACCAACTTCGTGAATGCAAAGTCCGGGGTTTGCGAGTTGGGCATTGTGATATAGCTCTTTCCAGCCAGCTGCCGCTACCATTTCTTGCATTGCTGCCAGTTGATCTTTCGCCATCGCTCGTTCGTTGTCGGAGTACTGACAATCAATGTCCGCGACGGGGATTCCCCAGGCATCATTTTTATTTTTATTGATCGTGACGCAATTTGTTTCACGCGGCAGCATTTCGCCAAATGCTCCCATCCAGAACGGTGGAGCGTCTGGGGTTTCGCGGACTAAGCGTTTTAGCTCAGAACCAAAGCCGGAAATATTGTGCAAATGAGTAGGCGTCATCCCTTTCTGTGATGAGGCTTGAATTCCATAACCACGCAAAAAATCTTTGGCTTTGTCATTCACGTTGCGGAATTTAGGAATGTAGATTCCGTTATTACGTCCGTCGTCGTTGCGGTAAGGGAAGGGTGCCGCGTCTGGTACGATGCCGCCAACGCTGATGGAATATGTATGATCCATCAAATATTTTCCAAGTACGCCGGATGAATTTCCGAAGCCTTCCGGGTGCTGACGCGAAGCCGAATTCAGCAGCAACCGCGTAGACTCAATCGTTGAAGCGCAAACGACAATTACTTTGGCAAAAACTTCCTGCGCTTTTTGCGTGTTCTGGTCAATGAATGCGACACCTCTGGCGTTGCCTGTATTCGTGTCAATGATCAGGTGAGAAGCGACCGAATTTGGGCGTAGTGTCATGCGTCCGGTTTTAGCGGCGGCGGGTAAAGTCGAACCGGGCGAACTGAAGTACGAATGCGTATCGCAGCCGCGTTCGCAGTGTCCGCAGTAATGACACGCCGCGCGTCCGTTGTGAGCTTTCGTCAGGATAGCGACGCGTCCAATGATGACTCTGCGGTCGCGCCAATTTTTCTCAACTGCGTTCTTGAGCATGTGCTCGCCGCAGGTCATCGCCATACCGGGAAGGAAGTTCGAATCCGGCAAAACTTCAATATTTTCAGTGGTTCCGCTGATGCCCACAAATTTTTCAACGTGTTCATAGTACGGTGCCAACTCCGCGTGACTGATCGGCCAGTCTTCGCCGTGACCATCACGGCTGGCGGCTTTGAATTCATAATCGGAAAAGCGATAGGATTGACGTCCCCATTGCAAAGTGCGTCCACCGACCTGACGTCCGCGAATCCAGTCAAAGCCTTTGCCTGCCGCAGTCGTATATGGATTGTCTACATCGTCCACAAAAAAATGATGCGAATATTCATTGCACGCGTAGCATTTAGATTGGATTGGCTGACGTGCTTTATAAATTTCCTGTTGATCTTTAAGTCCGCGATATTTAGTCTCGTATGGCTCTTTGAGCATCGTGTAATCTTTCACTGGATTAAGCTTTCGGCCTGCTTCCAGAACGATGACTCTCATGCCGCGTTCGGTGAGTTCTTTCGCTGCCCAGCCACCCGTTGCACCGGAGCCGACGACGATTGCGTCATAGACATTACTTTTTGTTTGCGCCATTTTTCTTTCCCTTACGTTGATTGTTAGTTTCTACGAGTTGAGAAATTTGTTGTAGAAGTAATTTCGAGTTTTTGACAGTGCTGACCTGCAAGCACAATTGTTCCAAAGCATCCGCGTCCCGAATCTGGTCGAGTTCTGATTCGATTGCTAGTTCGGGGAATCGCTGAGCAGTTAGCTTTTTTAGCAGCTCCGCAAAGGCTTCCGTGCGACCTTCGGTGCGCCCTTCCGTACGACCCTGGGTGCGACCTTCAGCTCGACCTTCTCCTCGCGCTTCTTGCTTGACGTCTTTGACCATAGCCCGGAAAGTAGAAGATTGTTTGGCTAACTCATAAGTAATCGGAATCATATTGGCACTCCCTAAAAATTCAAGAAATTCATGTTGAGTATAACGCAAGCCGCTCAAGATGACGAAATGTAAATCCAATTCGCGCTGACGCTGGTCATCGTCAATATTTTCAATGGCGCGCGCGATGTCGGCAATGGCAAGATGGCCGCCTTTCATGAGTGGAATGAAAGGTAACAGGTCTAATTTATTCAGCGCCAGTGCCTTGCGGGCTGAAACTTCCCACATCTTAATCACTTGATAATGAAGTCGAATATCAAGGCTTCCGGCGACAAGCCGAAATTTATTGGGGATTTTTGGGGGTACTTTGCGGGGTGTCAGGATCAATAAATAACTTTCCACCGCCAAATTATATTTGATCCATAATCGTAGTGAGTAATCCGTTATGCGACATGGCATCTTGGAATCGTATTGTGTCTGCGCTTCGATGTGGACGATTCTTGATGGTTCATTTTTGGTTTTTACCAGATACAATACTGTGGACACTTTTTGAGGCATAATTTCTTGTAAGTTGTTGATTCTACATAGTCGCACGAATTAAATGAAAGTCAGGTATCGGGGCTAACTTG
>JAYTCQ010000320.1:0-43538 GCA_043736395.1 Blastocatellia bacterium
GCCGGGCATTAAAATGCTCGCCATGGCCTTGGAACGTTTTCATTATCTCAAACTTGGGTTTAATGCGAACTCTTCCTGAAACCCCTACAAGATTAGCGCCTGTCGGGGGTGTGGGGCAAGGCGACACAAAGAAAAGAGATTATTTTATGTCCATGAATTTTGAATTGTCTGATGAGCAACTCCAAATCAAACGCGCTGTCCGCGAATTTGCCGAAGCCGAAATTAAACCAAATGTGATGAAGTGGGATGAAGCGCAGTACTTCCCGAAAGAGCTTTGGCAACAGCTCGGCGAGCTTGGTTTGACCGGAGTGATCTTTCCTGAAGAATACGGTGGAGCCGGAATGGGCTACGCCGAATACGTCACCGTCATCGAAGAAATATCCCGTGTAGACGGTTCGCTGGGGCTTTCTGTTGCCGCGCATAATTCGCTTTGCACCAATCATTTGTATCAGTACGGAACCGAGGCGCAGCGACAAAAATACGTGACGCCATTAGCGCAAGGGAAGCACGTTGGCGCGTGGGCATTGACGGAGCCGGGATCAGGTTCGGATGCTTCAGGTTTGAAAACGACTGCGGAATTGAAGGACGGAAAATGGGTCATCAACGGCGCGAAAAATTTCATCACGCACGGCGTCTCCGGCGACGTTTGTGTAGTCCTCGCCGTGACGGATCGTGAGATGCGTTCGCGCGGCGTTTCGGCTTTTATCGTGGAGCGCAATACGCCCGGATTTATTGGCGGCAAGAAAGAAAATAAATTAGGAATGCGCGCCTCAGAAACGGCTTCGATAATTTTTGAAGATTGCAAAATTCCCGAAGAAAATATGCTCGGCGAACGTGGACGCGGCTTTGTGAATTCAATGCAAATTTTGGACGGCGGCAGAATTTCCATCGCAGCATTGGCGTTAGGAATCGCGCAGGGAGCCTACGAATCCGCGCTGAAATATTCGCAGGAGCGCGAACAGTTCGGCAAAGCGATTTTTGAATTCCAGGCGATCCAATTCAAGCTCGCGGATATGGCGACGCAGATTGACGCGGCGAGGTTGTTGATCCAACGCGCCGCGTGGATGAAGGACAACAAAAAGCCAACGACGAAAGAATCCGCGATGGCAAAATTGTACGCCTCCGAAATCGCCGTCAAAGCCTGTGAAGAAGCGATACAGATTCACGGTGGTTATGGGTATACAAAAGATTATCCACCCGAAAAATTCTGGCGCGATTCGAAGCTGTGTACGATCGGTGAAGGCACGAGTGAGGTGCAACGATTGGTGATTGCGCGGCAGTTGGTGGCGATGTAAAAACAGGCGTCAAGAGTCCAAGCTTCAGCTTGTTTCTTCGTCGCTAAAAACAAACTGAAGCATGGACTCTTGACGCCTGTTGCATTGCAACAAAATTGTTCATCAGCAAGTAGAGAAATCAATTGTTTCTCTTCAGCTGAATAACTCAATGTTCTTCATGATTTTGAAATGAAAGTTGCTGTCGTCGCCGCTCATCAGGCGCGGCGGCGCTTCCCCTGCTTGGTCTGGTGCCGCGCTTCGGCTTCCTCAACAGAATGCGTCTGCGTAAGTTTAGCGTCGTGCTTGGCCATGACAACCAGCTTTTGGTAATGCTTGTGAAGTACCGCAATCTCGTCTTCAGTCAGGTCTTCGACATCTATTAAGCGATTACTCGCTCCCTCTAGGGCGGCGACAATCTCGTTGAGCTTCAGATGGATTGCCAGCGCATCCTTGTTCTGCGCTCGTTGAATCAGAAACACCATCAGAAAGGTGACAATCGTCGTGCTTGTGTTTATCACCAGTTGCCAGGTGTCCGAAAAGTGGAAGAGCGGCCCTGAAATTGCCCAGACAACGATGACAGCCAGAGCGATAACAAATGCTGCAGAGGTGCCGGTGACTTTTGTCGCTTTTAAGGAAAAACGTTCCAGGATTAACCCTAGCCCCGCCTTTTTCTTACTTCCCATAGTTGAATCTCCTGCTCCGATACTGGCATTCATTTGTGGAACCGCTACGATGCTTGATCTATTTGCCTAGTCACCCTCACGCCCTGAATAATCGCGATGCTAATGTGACAGACAATGCTCACTCCGATTTATCTGAGGGCGAGACTGCAAACTAAAATCCACCCTTATCATCTGCCGAAGGTCCGTAAATCGAAGGCACGGAAATATCTTTGAGCCGCATAAACACCGTCAATTGCCCGCGATGATGGACGAGGTGATTAACCGTCGAACTGATATGATCTTTTCTTGGTGCGGAAAACACGATTTGCCCGTTATTTTTCAGATGAAAAGGTTCGTCCAAACTTTCGTCCGAAATGTTTTGCAAAGCGTTTTTCGCACGCGCAAGACTTTCGTCAAAATGCTCGACGAGTTCAGCCGTATTTTTCGCCTTGAAATGCTTAAACGTCCCAAAATCAATTTCCGATTCTTCAATCATCACCTGAATCCATTTCGGAATCTCCGCGACGAGCAGCGATAAATAACCCAAATTCATTGATCTCTCGTGCGGTTTCCAGTCAAACAGATTTTCGGGAATCACTTCCAGACATTTTCGCGTTGCGATTGCTTCGGCTTCCAATTCTTTGAGTATTGCGTCTCCGAATGTTGATTTGTTTTGCATAAAAATTCTCCCTTTATTTTTTGTCCGGTTGATAGCGAAGCAGCATATTTCCGCAAGCAAAACTCTTTGTTTCCAACAGTTTCAAATTCAATTTGTCGTCGAGTTTTTGAAAATACGGCTTGCCGTCACCGAGGGCGACGGGGATGATGATAAAACGGTATTCGTCAATCAAACCCGCATTTTCCATCTGCGAAACGACGCTTCCGCTGCCGATAATCAAAATGTCTTTGCCCGATTCTTTTTTCATCGCGGCGATTTCACCCGGAACGATTTCCGGCAGCACGGTCGAATTATTCCAGTCGGCTTTTTTCAAAGTTTTCGAGAAAACTATTTTCTTTGTTTGATTAATATACTCAATCATTTCCGGGTCTTCGGCAGACGCTTTGGGAGTTGACCAATAGTTTTTCAACGCATCGAAACTCGCGTGTCCGAACAAAACCGTGTCCGTCGTCCGCTGCGTTTCCTTGTAATATTCATTGACGCTATCGTCCCAAACAATCCAGTTCGCATCGCTATTCGATCCTGTAAAACCGTCGAGCGACAGATAACTCAAGACAATAATTTTTCTCATTCCAATTCTCCCTTGTTCAAATTTATACTTGAACTTGCGTATCACAATCGCCAAATTCGTATAAATCATCTTTCCCGGACAAGTTTGAATAGGTTCGGATAATCTTTCACCAATCCGTCCATGTCAACCGATATGATTGCCGTAAATTCTCCGTCCAAACTCTCAAAATTATATTTGCTTCCCGCTCCGTTTGATTCGATGTAACTGTATCGCTGACGCTCGACGCTTAATTGCATTTCAGGAACGGCGACATAGAGGACTTTCAGCTCCGCAGATTCGCCGTGATTGAGATTCAACCGTTGAATCGGCAGCGTATTCGTAAACGGAGTAACTGAAATATCTATGTCCAAACAGCCCTCAAATTCGGAAATTGCCGCACCGAATTCGTTCGTCCAGTTGCCCGAACAGTCGGATGTCAAATCAATAGTTTGCTCATTCTCATCCAACGATTTGACGACGACTTTTCGCACCCGCCAGTTTGCATCACAGCGAACCTGATAACGAATGCGATAGGCAACATTTTCTTTAACGCCCAAAACAATTCCGTCGGCGAAGACTTCATTTTTGCCGCACGTTAAATTAAGGTGTTCCAATCCTATGTAGGTTAAATTTGACCAGATTATTTTACGTTTCATTTTGCAGTTCACAAATTTTCACGCACCTTTGCGGCTGACAGGCATTGAACCGTGCTGATGTGTAATCATCCATCTGCCATCGGTTTTTTGCAGGCAAAAGGTCGCCCGCACCCAATCTGAGTTTGGTTTCTTGCCGCACTCGATCAAACAATGTGCAAAGGCAACCGTTTCTCCCGCCGTAATTTCTAATTCGTGAAGCTCAAACAGTGCTTCGCCTTCATCCGTCGGTCGCCATTCGTCCCAGCTTTTTCGATACTCAGCTGCTCCCTTATATTGTAACGGGACTAACACATCAAAGATCAGCACATCGGCTGCGTGATTGGACAAAACCGCGTCGTCGTCGCCTTCGCGGGTTGTCTTTGCCCAATCGTCAATCAGTTCGCGGATTTGAACTTCATTCGTTGTTTTAGTGGTTTCAGTTTTCATAATTTTTTCCTCTACTCAATGAGAGTTTTGCCGTCGCCGCATTCGTTGAGCGATTGCCGGAAAGCAACTGAACTGTCGCTGGCAAAAATCAACACCGAGTTTTACGAAAATTAACTCATTAAACTCGGTGTTGGGTGTTGCGGTTTTACTTAATTAAACAGCCCGTTTTAATTCATCAACGAACTTCAGCGCCTCGCGCCGCACGTGGTCTGCCAGTCGCGGGTCAATGATGCTCTTGATGCGACCCGCTTCGATGTCTCGTGCCGCTTTCGTTTTGAAATCAAGAATCGTTTCCGCCGCGCTGAGAATCGCATCGGTTTCAGGGTTTTGCACCAGTGAGCCTACGACGGTGACCGGCTCATGCACGATTGCCGTTGCGACGCCCCCGAGGCCGCCTTTATGCAGGTCGGCAAAAACCCGACCCGTATTCATGGCCGTCTCAATCAACTCATATTCATCCGGGTCAAGCAGATGGGCGACGAAGCGGGCGTGTTCATCCATGATGTTCGTCCAGAACGTCGTCACTTCGGCGCGGTCTAGTTCAGATTCGCCCTGCGCCAGGGTTTCAAGCCGGCGCGTCCAGCGTTCTGCCTCATGCCTGGCGTGGTCAAAGAAAAGAGGCCAGACCAAGCTGCGAAGTTTGCCGGATGTCTGCGCTTCGCCAAGTCGGGCTTTGTATTCAATGAACGGCTTAATTTCTTCCGTTACTTTGCGCGCAAAACTTTTCAATTCGCTGCGCTCAGGCGGGGCGGTGTCAATCTGCTGATACAAATTGGTAAAAGTTTCGTTGAATTGAAGCGCTTCTTTGCGTTCCGGTCCGGCGACTTCGGGCGGCATCAACAGCGCGAAGAACAGCGCATGCTCCGCCATGATGTCGGTGGCAAATCGGGTATCGGCCCAGGCATGTGCCGCCGGGTCTTTGCTCTCAGCGGCGGGCACGATGACTGGCTTTTCAAATGGTTGCTCCAGTTCGGTTCCGCCACTTCTCGTGTAGGTAGTAAACCCGCTTCGGCTTTTCATTCCTGTACTTTGTGACATTTTTATCTCCTTGTTGGCCTTTATAGGTCATTATTGGCCCTTGTTGGATAGACAGTTTGTCAGTCTGCCTCTGCCGGATGATTTTGAAGCTGCACTAAGGTGACTGCAAAAATTCAACCTGGTCGCGTTACGCAAGCCTACTTTGCCTGCCCTTTCGCGGAATTCGTTTTGTTGAGGGCGGGCTTTAATCCACGTGCCAGCTTCACCGCGTCATCGTTAGCCCAAAAATGCATGAAGAACAGGCGCGGCTCGTCGTTGAGCATGTGATTGTGCAGTGAAGTGACTTCGATCCCATTTTCTCGCAGGGCGCGAATCACCGGGTTTACTTCACTGGCGAGCATGACGAAATCACCCGTGATCGCCGCCTTGCCGCCGCCTGTCGGCTGGAAGTTCATCGCCGTACCTGTCCCCATGGAAGGCGGAACGTCCATCCCAGCCTCGGTAATCTTCTCGGCACGCGGGGCAGTCACTTGAAAGACTCCACCATTAATCTTGCCGCTATAGCCTAAAACCTGCTCAATTTGTTTGGTATCAATGCCAATCTCTGAAGGTTGTTCTTGACCGCCCGACGGGGCAGGGGAAGGAGTTTTAGTAAGATCCACTGCGGCCTTGATTGTCTCGGCCAGCTTCACAGGGTCGCCGTGTCCGCCAATGTGAACATACAGGATGCGGGGTGATTCGCCCATAATATGGTGATGCACCGCCGTTTGCTCGATGCCACCTTGTTGCAGTCGGCTGATGACGGGATTCACTTCATCTTCCGTCATCACAATATCGCCCATCACCATTGCTCCCTTGTCCATCATCTTGAAGGCCGCCCAGGAGCCGAGGGCCAGCGCTGGTTTGATCTCAACGCCTTTGGCTGTGACCTTCAAATCACCGCGCGGCATGCTGAAGCGATATACATCGCCGGGCTGCATCACGCCGGATCGTCCTATTGCCTGTTCGACGGCTTTCCAATCGGCGGTCGCGGCCTGTGCGGTTCCATGCGCCTGTTGTTGTTCGCTGTGGCCTGTGGCGCAGCCCACGAGAGTTGCGGACAGCGAAACCAGCGAGAACAGTGCAGCAATTGCCGCCGACCTTGCAATTCCGCATTTAGCCACACGATCATTGGTTGACGTTTCATTCGTCAGTTCAGCGCTTTTCATACCTGCCTCCTTAAGTGCGACTTGTGACATTTTCTTCTCCCTTTGTGTTCATAATCGCGAGGACACAGTGCATCACAGTAGAACACTAACTGGCGTAAGTGTTCGTTTTCTGTGAATTGTCATCGCGATAAATGTCGTCACTTATGGCAGTGCAATTTTTAATCCAAAGTTAAATGGAAATTGGTAGGGAAGAAGTGCCTGACTTGGTCAAAATGGAAACGCACCAACCAAAAATCAACTTGGTTATTGTCTTGATCGTGAGTTGCCATGTGGCATTTGTAGGAAGCTTAGCGATTGGGAACGAGAGTCTCTACTTAGGCAAAAAGAGCTTGGTAGAAAGCTAACTGATAATGAGTTTCTAGAAATAAAAACGAAGCTTGAGTCAAAAAAATAATTACGACCGCAGCTGATTCCAGTACTGTGAAGGGTGCTGATTCTAGTGTGCGGAGAAGTTGAGGTAGATAACTATAGATGGGGGTTTATATATGCCCAAAACACGACCGTTCAGGGCTTGCTTTTGTTTGCCCTCACATCTGAGAAATTGTGCTAGCAAATGGTGAAGTCAAAGATTTCGAGTGCTGGAAAATGAACATTCACGACGTTGCGTTGTCACATTGGCTTTGCAGTCGTTGTTATAATTTAGCTCGGAAAGCGGGCTTACCAGCTTCAGGATTTGAATGCCAGAGTGATGAAGACGACGCGATTATTTTGAAGGCATTTAAGCAAATTGAGGGTTTCAGTGAATCGATTGTTTGCTCTAATTGTTTGAAAGAATCTATGTCGTGTAATGTATGAGTTATGATCAAAGATTTCACAGATGAATTTCTCCGCTACAAACTAGCCGGACAAAAAGCCATCACCCAATTATCCGCCGCCGATCTCAATAAAATTCCAGGCGGAGAGATGAATTCGATTGCGATGATTGTTCGGCATATCAGCGGCAATCTGGCTTCGCGGTTTACGGATTTTCTGACCAGCGATGGAGAAAAATCCTGGCGCAATCGTGAAGAAGAATTTGCGAATGTGGAATACGATCAGGAACAAGTCTTGCAGGACTGGGAAAGTGGGTGGCAGGTGCTGGAATCCGAATTGGCAAAACTCACAGATGAAGATTTGAGCAGAGAAGTGACGATTCGTGGACAGGTTTTAACCGCACATCAGGCACTTCTCAGATCGCTCGCGCATGTTGCAAATCACATCGGACAAATTATTTTGCTGGCTCGCCTGCAGTCGCAGGAAAATTGGGACTGGGTCAGCATTCCCAGAGGCAAATCTGCGGACTACAATCAAAATCCGACGATGGAAAAACGTCCGTATTGATGGGGTTTTTATTTCTTTTCTGGTGGCTTCAGGGCGCTATAACTGTCTAGTTCAAATTTCCATGAACCGTTTTTCATCTTGCGAGTGATTACGACAAATTTCCCTTGGTCTTCACCGAGGATTTTACCATCCTTAATTGATTGTAGCGTGTAAATCCCTACGTCATAGCCTAAATCGCCTTGCACGCTTCTTCTCAGAATCATAAAACTTATGCTGAGTTTAGTTCCTCGATGCTTATTATAATCAAAAAAAGCAGCGAAATTTTTACGAATATTTTCTCTCCCGCGCATCACATCATTATCCGGTACAAGATACAAAGCATCATCGGTGTAAAGCTCCGCTACCATTTCGGCATCAAGTTTTTCGTAAGCCATTTGAAAACGCTGATAAATAGCATCAATTTCTTTGTGCGGATTGACATCTGCTTCGTGTGTGACGGCAGGAATTGCAGTTGATTGCGCCGGAATCCACACAGACAAGAGCAGCATCAAAAAGGTCAAAAGAAACGATTGAAGATGTGACATATTCATCTAAGTAACCTCCACTCTGAATAGAATTGCTTTACACTAATAATGATTTTCATCCATTCTAAACCCTATGGCTCGCAATCATCAACAGGTCAGACAGCTACCAAATCCGGCGTTCGCCCGTATTTTGCAGGAGTGGTATGACACTTTAGAAATTCAATTACCGTGGCGCCGGACGCTTGATCCCTATCAAATCTGGCTGTCAGAAATCATGCTGCAACAAACGCGAGTTACAGCAGTCAAAGAATACTACGCACGATGGTTGGAAAAATTTCCCACAATAGAAAAATTAGCGGCGGCTTCATTGGATGAAGTGCTGAAAATGTGGGAGGGATTAGGCTATTACACCCGCGCCCGCAACGTGCTTAAGCTGGCAAAAATTATTGTCTCTGAACATCACGGGAAATTCCCAACTTCATCCGAAGCCCTGAAAACATTACCTGGAATTGGACGTTATACTGCCGCCGCGATTGCGAGTATTGCCTTCGATGAACGTGTAGCCGTGCTCGATGGCAACGTCATTCGCATTCTTTCGCGCCTGTTGGATTTGCCGGATGAAATCAATCAGCCCAAAGTACAAGCAAAATTATGGAACGTGGCAGAGTCGCTCTTACCGAAAAAAAGAAGTGGAGATTATAACCAGGCGATGATGGATTTAGGGCGAACGATTTGTGTTCCGCGAACCCCAAAGTGTGCGGAATGTCCGGTGCAAAAATTTTGTTTGGCACATAAGAATCAAACTACGCATTTACGCCCTGTCAAAAAATCCAAATCCAAAATCCTTAATGTTTATGCAGCTGCGGCAGTGATCCGCGATCAGCAGCAAAGATTTTTGATTGTGCAACGACCGCCCGAAGGATTGCTCGGCGGATTATGGATGTTGCCGCAAGGGAAATGTGAAGCCGAAGAAAATTTCGCTGAATGTTTAGCACACAGCTTCCAGAAAGATTTTGGTGTGAAAATTATGGTCGGTGAAGAGATGGCTCACGCGACGCAAACGTTTACGCATTTTCATTTATCGCTACGCGCTTTCGCTTGTGAAATCGTCAAAGGCAAAATGAAGACAAAAAATAATTTTGCATGGGTGAAATTTTCAGAGATGGATCAATACAGTTTCGGTAAAGCGGATCGTGCCGTGATTGATGCGCTTGAAAACTGGCAACCCCGACTATTTGGATAGCGCAGAGCGTATGGAGTGCGGTGGCTCGGCAGTGCTTTGGTATGCTTTCCATCGCTGTAGGTTTGCGATGAAAACCTCTACCAAAGCTACGCCCAGCCGCAGCACTCCATATGCTCCGCGCTTCGATTAATGTCACGAGAATGTAGAGAAGCCGTGCCAGAAAAGTAACTTCTAACATATTCGCTTGACCGCTTTCTGCTTTTTCATCCAAGATAAAAATATGAAAGTTTTAATCACCGGAGCGACAGGATTGATCGGGTTAAAATTAGCTCGTCGTTTGATGAGCGAAGGACATTCTGTGGTCGCTTTGTCGCGTTCAGTAGAACGGGGTGCTGCGCTTGAGTTAGAGACCTTTGCGTGGCAGCCGGAGCGTGAAGCTGCCCCGGTAGAAGCACTCGATGGCGTAGAGGTTGTCGTTCATCTCGCCGGAGAACATGTGGCGGGTGAGCGCTGGAGTGAAGCGCAAAAAAAGAAAATTCTTGATTCAAGAGTTCGCAGCACAAAAAATCTGATTGCTGGGATTGAGGCGATGAAAATTCGTCCGAAAGCATTTATCTGCGCTTCAGCGACTGGGTTTTATGGTGATCGCGGGGAAGAAATTCTCACGGAAGAATCCGCTGCTGGAGACGATTTTTTGAGCCGGGTTTGCGTGGATTGGGAAGCGGCTGCGGCAGGCGCGAAGCCACTGGGGTTACGTGTCGCGCACGTACGCATCGGAATTGTCCTCGCCCTGGAAAGCGGCGCGCTGCAACAAATGTTGCCTGTTTTTAAACTTGGTATTGGTGGCACGCTGGGTGATGGAAAGCAATGGTTTCCGTGGATTCATGTCGACGACACGGTTGGAATTTTTCATCACGCCATCATGCACGATTCAGTCGAAGGAATTATCAACGCAGTCTCTCCGAATCCTGTCACCAATGCTGAATTTACTTCTGAACTAGCGTCTGCGCTGCATCGCCCGGCATTTTTCTTTGTTCCTGAATTCGCTTTAAATTTAGCTTTGGGCGAAATGGGAGGCATGCTGGTAGCCAGCTATCGGGTAGTTCCGAAGGCGGCTTTGGCGACTGGCTATGAATTCAAATTTTCTACCCTCAATGCCGCGCTCAGGAATTTAATTTCTTAGCCTCGACAGTATTCTGTTTATCACGTACTCAACACCAAATCTTCACAAAACAACACACAAGCGTGAACAAATCGTTCATTCTTTGGGAAGAATTCTTCAGCTAAATTCGCTACCTTATAAATTCATAAATTGTCGCTGCCCTTAACCAGGTAATTTGAAATGCAAACACATATTTTAGAACGCTCACAAATCATTCATCGCTCACTCGAAGAAACTTTCGCGTTTTTTAGCGACGCCCATAATCTTGAAAAACTGACACCTGCTTTTTTGCAGTTTAAAATCCTGACTCCAAAACCTGTTCCCATGCATCCCGGAGCATTGATTAACTACAGTCTTTCTCTGTTTGGGATTCCTTTCAAATGGCAAACATTGATTGAAGAATGGGAACCAAATGTCAAATTTGTCGACAGTCAGGTAAAAGGGCCGTATGCGCTCTGGCATCACACGCATACGTTTAAGGCCTTAGATAGCGAACGAACTTTGATGCTCGATCAGGTGCGTTATCAGTTGCCCTTGGGGGTTTTCGGGGATTTAGCACATGACCTTTTTGTAGAGGCAACGCTGAAAAAGATTTTTGCTTTTCGTTACGAAGAGACAGAGCGGTTATTAACTCCTGTTTCACAAAATTTATCGGTCGCCAGTTCCGCTCAACCCAGTAATGAACTGGCAACCCGGTCAATTGATTAACGAGAGGATTGTAGTTGAAGAGTTTCGATTCAATTTTAGCTGATCCACGTTTGACTATCAGGCGTTCTGGCGCCCCGAATTATGACGGGAACTGCGTCGTCTATTGGATGCAACGCGCTCAGCGTGGCATTGATAATCCGGCGCTTGATCTGGCTATTAATTTAGGGAACGAATTGCAAAAACCCGTCGCGGTTTTTTTTGGGCTTCATCCAAAATACCCCCATGCCAACCTTCGTCACTACACTTTTTTGCTGGAAGGAATTATCGAAACAGCGCGGCAAATTGAAGCCCGTGGCGCAGCCTTTATCTTTCGACCATATCCGCAACACGATTTAACTCGTTTTTGTGAAGAGGTGAATGCCTGTCTGGTGGTAGGGGATGAAAATCCAATGCGTGAACCAGAAGGCTGGCGTCGCAAGGCCGCCGAAAAATTGCGCGTCCCGTTTTATTCTGTTGATGCTGACGTAGTGGTTCCTACGAAATTTTTCGAGAAAGAGGAATATGCCGCACGCACGATTCGTCCAAAAATTACGCGGCATTTGCTTCAGTTTCTCGTTCCATTTGAAAATCCATCGGCGAAATTTAAATGGCCAAAAAAAGCGATTCCTGAGAGCACTTCAAATCCCGCAGAATTTAAACTAAGTAGTTTGCCAATTGATCAATCGGCGCAGCCGGTGAATAAATTTCATGGTGGATATCGGGCCGCTTCGAAGCGATTGCGTGAATTCACCAAAACCGGATTACAAGATTACGATACTGCTCGAAACTTACCCCATTTGAACGGAACCAGTACGCTTTCTGCCTATCTTCATTTCGGTCAACTATCTCCGGTCACAATCGCGCTTGCGGTGCAGGATGCTGATGCTCCGCAAGTTGCAAAAGACGCTTATCTTGAGGAATTGATTGTTCGCCGTGAACTGGCAATCAATTATGTCGCACGCAATTCAAATTACGATAATTTAAATGGTTGCCACGAATGGGCTAAAAAAACTTTGAATGAATCCATTTCTGATCCACGAACGAATATATATTCCGAGGCAGAATTTGAAACTGCGCAGACGCACGACGATTTGTGGAATGCCGCGCAAATGGAAATGGTCAAATCAGGGCGGATGCACGGATTTTTACGCATGTATTGGGCCAAGAAAATTTTGGAATGGACGCCCACTCCTGCCGAAGCTTTTTCTATCGCCGTCCATTTGAATGATCGTTATTTTTTGGATGGACGCGACCCAAACGGCTACACCGGAATTGCCTGGGCGATTGGCGCTAAACATGACCGACCCTGGGCGCCAAAGCGTCAGATTTTTGGGATGATTCGATACATGAGTTACGACGGATGTAAGCGAAAATTTGACATTAACGCATATATCAAAAAAGTGAATGCCATGTAATTTTCAGTTATTTTACAGAGATTATTGATTAGGACTTATGTCTAAACCAACAGCTCCGTGGTCATTAGACTATTGGGAAAAATTGAATACGCAAACTTCCGCACAGGCGCTTAGAAGCGGGACGGAAGTTGAGGCCTGGGTTGCTATTAACAAGCAGGCGCGCCTTGTGCTGCGTTCGTATAGCACCAGTTTTTTTGTCGTCACCAGATTTCTGCCACCCTTTAAGCGGCAACAGGTCGAAGCGATTTATGCCGCAGTTCGCTATCCTGATGAAATTGTAGACACCTTTAATCTATCTCATTCAAGACGTCACGAATTGCTGGATGAATGGGCTAGAAGTTATGACTTAGCGCTTCAAACAGTCACCATACAGGAGTGCTTGCAAAAGGGTGTACCAGCCTTTATTGCCAGCTTCGCGCAGGTTGTCAAATCGTCAAAAATTCCACCCGAACATTACCATTCGTTTCTTGAGGCGATGCGTTTCGACATTAGTCCACGACAATTTGAGACATTAGACGAGTTGATTGACACCTATATTTACGGGAGTGCAATCGTCATTGGATATTTTTTAGCGTATGTCTACGGAGCTGCAAATGGAGAAAATAACGGACAGGAATTTAAGCGGGTGTTGAAATCTTCTCGCGACCTTGGAATAGCTTTGCAGCTCACCAATTTTTTGCGCGATGTCGCCGAAGATCAACGTCGGGGACGGCTTTATTTGCCGATGGAGATGCTGCGCGCGCAAGGGCTGCAAAACCCTGACGCCACCAATCCAGCTCAACACCTGGCCTTCAATCAAGTCCTGAATTGTCTGACAGAAATTTCAGAAGAATATTACGGCAAAGCCGCTGAAAATTTAGACGCTTTCGCCCCGGATAGCCGCACTGCGATTCGCGCCTGTATCAACGTCTACCGCGAACTTAACCAACAAATTAATCAAAGTCCACGCGGCATCTTGCATCGTGAAAGTGTTCCGTTGCGACGGAAGTTTCAGGTGTTACCACCCAGTAAATATTGGCGGTTACCGGTAGCCTATTTATCAAACTAAGTTTTATGGAAATACAACGAAGCATGACAATGGAGCCAAAGCGCGGGTTAGAAGTCATTCGACCTGAATTTACCGTCGGCAACGAACCACCGAAGGATTCGGTTGTCATTATCGGAGCTGGCCTGGGTGGTCTCAGCGCAGCAATTTATTTGAGACTGGCTGGTTATCAGGTTTCAATTTATTAAGTGAATAGCACCGTTGGCGGGCGGGCAAATGTCATCGAAAAAATGGGGTATCGTTTTGATACCGGGCCATCCTTACTGAATTATCCCTGGGTTTTCGAAAACTTATTTCAAGCGGCTGGAAAAAAGCTAGCTAACTATGTTGAGCTTATACCAGTGGAGCCTTCGGTAGGCTTTCAATGGGAAGATGGCACTAAGTTTCAGTTATCCAGTAATCTTACTAACTTAGCCAATGAGTGTGAAAAGCTAGAACCTGATTCAAGAGTAGGCTTGCTCTCATTCTTACAAGATGCGGGAGTTAAATATCAATTATCATTTGAGAAGTTAGTAAATAAGAATCAGGATAATTTTCTTGCCTGGATCAGTAACCTATCTGTCAGCGAAATGACTAAACTTAGTGTCTGGAGATCGTTGGATAGTGAGCTGAAGAGATTTTTTAAAAACCACTATATCCGGGAAGCGCTTGGCTCTTATGCGATGTATTTAGGCGGTTCTCCTTTCGATTTGCCTGGTTTATTCACCATTTTATCTTATGGTGAGCTTGCTTATGGACTATGGTTACCGAAGGGAGGAATTTACAGTTTAGTTGAAGGGATTGAAAAGTTAGCACTTGAACTTGGCGTCACTATTTATACGAATAAACCTGTCAAGAATATTCTTGTGAAAGATAATGAAGTTATCGGAATAAAATTGTCTCAGGGAGATATTGTTGATAGCAAAATTGTCATTTCAAATGTGGATGTGCCTACCACAAATTCAACATTGCTTGAACCTCAGGATCAGTCACCAAAAACCAAACAACAGATTCGACGAAATAAAATGACTCCGGGAGTTATAACCTACTACTGGGGAATTAAAGGGAAAATTAAAAATTTAGGCCATCATACAATTTACCTTCCCGATGATTATCGTGGAGCTTTTGATGATCTTTTTAACAATAAACGGATTCCTGAAAATTTACCTTTTTATGTGAGTGTGCCTTCTGAAACTGATGGTGATTTAGCGCCAGCAGGGAATACGGCAATGTTTATCTTAGTGCCTACGCCACTACTGAGCGAAATTCCTGAAACTGATTGGAAACAGGAAAAAATCCTAATAAAACAGCGGGTTTTGACGAGATTGAAAATTCACGGAATTGAAATTGATGAATCACAAATCGAGTATGAAGAAGTTTATACGCCACAGGATTGGGCCGAGAAATTCGGATTATTTGATGGCTCAGCTTTTGGCGGCGCGCACACTTTATTTCAAGTAGGGCCGTTTCGTCCGCGAAATTATTCGTCTGAAATTAATGGATTGTATTACACCGGAGCAAGCACTACGCCAGGCACGGGAATGCCGATGGTTATTCTCAGTGGAAAACTTGTTTCTGAAAGAATCTTAGAACATTCAAAAGTATCGAAGCGCTAAAATATGCACGCAGTAAAGTACGGTACTGGAAAAAAAATAGTGATTGGTATTCACGGTTGGAGTGGCAACCAGAGTACATACTTACCATTAATAAAGTACTTGCCCGAAGATACAACATTTATCTCAGTTGACTTACCCGGATGTGGCAAATCAGCTCCGCCCAAGGAGTGGAATCTGAAGGCGGTCATCGAAGAACTAACCAGTTGGATGCATCAACTTGGAGAGCAGGAAGTTACTATTATTGGCAATTGCAGCGGTGGATTACTGACCTTGGAGCTGACCCATAATTTGATCACTAACTCACCAAAACGAATGATTAAGAGGCTCATCATTATTGACCCTTTTGCGTATTTCCCCTGGTATTTCAGTGTTTTTGTTTCTCCTTATATGGGAAATGTGGGCTGGTACGCTTATTACACAACTTTTGCCAATCCAATTGGGCGATGGGTAACGAACCTTTCTTTAGCGAAGCATCGAACGGAAGAAACCGATCTCACCAATTCCTTTTCGGAAGTAAATCATCGAGTCACACATAATTACCTTAAGTTCTTAACAGAAATCAGTGAAGCGAAAAAGTATAAAGTAATTGATCTTCCGGTCGACATAGTTTATGGGGAAAATACATTTGGAGCCGTCAGAAAATCACTACCTATTTGGAAGGATGTTTTTCCAGTTAATCGCACAATTGAACTTAGCGGCGCGGGACATTTGCCAATTCAGGAAAGCACAGCTGACTTAGCAAAAATATTATTTCAACTTAAATAAATATGAGTCAATTATTAAAACAATTTGGGGATCGTTATAGAGCTGAAATAGAAAGTGAACTATTACGTAATCTGCCAACCAGTCAGCAGCGATACACTGAAAAATTCAATCATGCTCTTCATTACGCAATTTTTCCCGGTGGCAAACGTTGGCGACCTCTGCTCACAATCATCGGCGGATTTCTGGTCAATGCGCCGTTGCAAAGTTTATTACCTGCCGCTTGCGCCATTGAATATTTGCATTCAAGTTCAATGATTATTGATGATTTGCCTGCCATGGATGATGCAGATTTGCGTCGGGGAAAGTCAACGTTGCATCTCGCGTATGATGAAAGCACTGCCTTGCTGACCTCGCTCGCTTTGATGAATCACTCTTATCAACTCCTGTCGCTTGCCTGTTGTCGTGCCGGTAATTCAAATGCTGCCAGCCGCTTGATTCAGGATGCTTCGGAATGTATTGGTGCTAACGGAATGATTGGTGGACAGGTGGTTGACTTAGAACTTAAAAATGACGAATTTGGAGCTGAAGCACTTAAGAGTCGCAATCTGAAGACTACGGCCTTGATGCGTTTAATGCTGACGTGTGGTGCTGTGGCTTCAGGCGCTGGGACAGATGGGACTTTGGCCTTGGCAAAATTTGGAGACGCGCTTGGTATGGCATACCAAATTTGTGATGATTTAATGGATGAAGTGGGCGGTGATCAGTTTCATTCTAAAACAGCAAATCAGGATCGGCGTCATCTTCGTCCAAATTTCGTTTCTGAATTTGGGGTTCATGGAGCTCACCGAATGGCGACCGAGCTAATTGAGAATGCGGTTGATTTATTACTACAGAAGTTTGGTAACCGCGAAGAGGTCTATCTGCTTAAAGCAGCCGCGACGATGATTTTAGATATAAAAACCACTCCAAATCCTCAAATGAATAGTCAATTGATGAAGATTTCTTAAAGCATTTATGATTTTATTTTTATCAATTACTTCTCTGATCGGGGTCATCCTTTTTATTATAATTGCGAATGTTTTATTATGGTCAAAAGTAAAAACCACCGAAAAAATATTCCCTAACTATGTTTCAGTCCTAATTCCAGCCCGTAATGAAAAAGCGAATTTAGTAGCTTGTGTTAACTCAGTTATTTTGCAGGGAACCGTAGTTAAGGAAATATTGGTTTATAACGATCATTCCACTGATGGAACGAATGAAATAATACATCAGCTTCGTTTAGAAAATGCCCATTTTTATAACATTGGGGTTAACCCTTTGCCGGCGGGATGGTGTGGGAAAAATTATGCCTGCGCTCAGTTAGCTACATCAGCAACGGGTGACTGGTTATTATTTTTGGACGCAGACGCAAGGCTTAGCCCTAACGCAATTAATCGAATGATTCAGGAAGCGATTCGTCGGGAAGTTACCTTCTTATCGTGTTGGCCTCGTTTGGAAATGATAACTTTGGCCGAAAAATTATTAATGCCAATGCTAAATTTTGTTGTCTTTAGTATCTTTCCCGGATTCTTGTCGTTACTCAAAGATAAACAATTCAGTGACAATCCAAACCTGGGAATTGCGCACGGTTCTTGTATGTTGTTCGAAAAAAATAGTTACTTTAAATTTGGTGGACACGAGCGGGTCAAAGATCAAATTTTTGAAGACACAAGAATCGCTCAATTGTGGCGCGAAGATCAACAACCGGGGATTTGTCTCGACGGGCAGGAGATAGTGGGCCTTCGAATGTATAATTCGTGGCAGGAAATCTGGAGCGGATTTCAAAAAAACTATTATCCTGCTTTTAAGAAAGATCAAAATTTCTGGTTATTTACCCTGTTTCATTTTGTTTTATTTTTCTTACCCTTTTTATTAGTATTTTTCCTTGATAGTAAGTGGCAGATTGCTATCTGGCTGATTTACTTATGCCGGTTCGTGCTTGCGATTCGATTTAATCATCCAATCATAAGCATCCTATTTCATCCAGTTAGCGAGTTATTTTTAATTAGCATAGGAATAACCTCTTATTTGCAGTATAAGTCCGGTAGGGGAGTTAAGTGGAAAGGGCGAGCATATTTAAATCGAACTTAAAAAATGAAGTCGAAGAAAGTAATTGTTATCGGAGGAGGTATAGGTGGTCTGGCTGTTGCCATTCGGATGGCTGCACTAGGGCTTGAGGTAACTGTTTGCGAACAGGGTGAGAGCTTCGGGGGAAAGATGAACACGTGGTCATCGAATGGCTTTCGTTTTGATACAGGCCCTTCATTAATTACAATGCCCTGGATTTTTAATGAATTGTTTGAAATTGCGGGAACTCGCCTGAATGAACATCTGGAACTGGTTTCAATGCATCCATTGTCAGATTATTCATTTGCTGACGGGACGAGATTTTCTTATTCTGCAAACTTGCCGGAATGGCTCAAAACCATCCGCAATCTTGAACCAAAAGATACGGATGGTTTTTTAAGATTCATGAAGCTTGGCGCCAGATTGTTTGAGCTTTCGAAAGATAATTTTTTAAGACGTCCGCCGTTTTCTGCGCCTCGCCAAAGTGATCTTTCCGGACTTCGACATTTTCCACTTCGTAATGCCTGGGGAAATTATGCAAATGTAATCGAAGCGCATTTTAAAAGCCCTCAATTACAGCAAATGTATAACCGTTATCCTACTTATGTTGGCTCATCACCTTATAAGTCTCCGGCTACTTTATCAATTATTCCATACATTGAATTTGCCTTTAATGGATGGTATCCAAAAGGAGGGCTGTATAAAATTATTGAGAGTTTTCTGACGTTAGCAAACAACTTACATGTAACTTTATTAAGTAATAAAAAAGTAGAAAGAATTGAACATTTGAATCATCGGGTTACTTCAGTTAAGTTATCGGATGGGGCTATCTTAAAAGCAGACATTGTCATTGCGAATTGCGAAGCGCAGGATGCAGAAGGAATGCTGGGTGAGCCGAACGCGGTCAGGCTGAAACCTGAAAATCGTTCGATGTCGGGAATCGTTTTTTTGATAGGATGCCGGAAAACGATGCCGTTGCTGAATCATCATTCGATCTACTTTTCAGCTGATTACAAAGCGGAATTCAAACAAATTTTCGAAGAGCAACGATTTCCTGACGATCCAACCGTGTATGTGAATTGTCCCAGCCGCTCAGACCGTTCAATTGTACCGGGTGAGGGAGAGTCCTTATTTATTATGGCGAACGCTCCCTCCGGCGACCAACTGGAATGGGATGAAGTGATGATCGCCAAAGCCAGAAAGAATATTTTTAATCGCTTACGACTTAACGGTTTTCCTGACATCGAAAATGAAATTGCGGTTGAGGAAGTTTGGACGCCACAAAAAATCGCATCCCGTTATTTAATGCCCGGTGGCGCGATTTATGGAACTCATTCACATGGGTGGAAAAAAGCATTCTTGCGTCCTCCGAATAAAGATCGTAAATATCAGGGATTATATTTTGTTGGGGGCAGCACTCATCCGGGTGGGGGAACGCCGACAGTTTTGCTATCGGCTCAGATTACTGCTGATCTAATTAAAAAATATGAATTGGCCTGAGCTGTCAATAAAAAGCCTGAATTTTCTTTACTACGCGATGTTGGTTGGAGCGATTTATTCTCATCTGGTAAATGGGAAAGCTCCGCTGAACGGTTTTGCTAGTGCCGTATTTCTCTTTGTTGCCGGTGGATTAGTGTTGCTGGCTTCAGCTCCTCAAGATCGAATGCGTTTGTGTCTGGCAGCGTTGCTTGGCTTTATTGCCGAAGTCATTGGCGTTCAGTACGGTTGGTTATTCGGCAGTTATTATTACACCGAAATCCTGGCTCCGAATTTGTTTGGGGTCCCGCTGGCGATGGGTTGCGCGTGGTTAATATTAGTTGGATATATCCAGAATATGCTGGCGTCGCACAAGCTTTCAAAAATTACTTCCATAATCTTTTTGAGTGGATGGATGACTGTGATTGATTTGCTGATTGATCCATTAGCGGCGCACGAATTTGGCTACTGGACTTGGCTTGAACAGGGAAGTTATTACGGCATTCCGTTTCGCAATTTTATGGGCTGGTTCATTGTTAGTGGTTTGATAGCTATGACAGATATTTTGATTTTTCCACGAAGTTTTTTACTTCGTCGGACAATCCAAAATCTCGGGCTAGGGGTAATAGTGTTATACACTGTTTGTGCTTTTGGGTATCATTTATGGGTGGTGGCAATAGTGGGAATTGGGTTAATAAGTTTACATGGGGTGCTTATTCTTCGCAAAAATATCAAAAAAACCTAAATAAATTAAAGTTTCCTTATTTTTGGGTTACGGATGCAACTATTTTGTGACATCAATTATCTAAAGTAACGCTTGCAATCCATGTATGATGTGTTAAACTTGGGATTGAAGTTAGCTATTGCCAACTTTCAGCCCTTCTTGCTCACATCAGCAATCGCCCCATTCCTTATCATGGTTGCTTCATTCGCAAGCGGTGTATTTTTCTTAGGCTGAAACTAGATTTTTATTTCAGTTGTTACGGCAAAATTTTAAATTTGATTTTTAGTCAAATTTACGATTAAGCCTCTTTCTTGAACCAAAAACAGACTTTAAAAAAACAGACTTTAAATCGATATGAATAACAAAGCGAGACTAGTAAAAAAGGATGAAATTCCAGCAGATTTCCACCTTCGGAAAAAAGGTAAGAAGCAGAAAAACAAGCCTGCGCCCAGCATGACGACACAAGCAATCAAAGCCACACAAGTCTGGTTGACTGCTCGTAAAGAAACGCCAAGTGCGCGCGAAGCTTTCGCTTCATTATTTGCCGGTGAATCTCAATCTGCTTAGGATAGTTAGATAAGTTGAGGATTTTCCTTCTCCCTCCAGAAGGAATGTTTGATTTCAATCCTCGAACATCGTTCGTTCCAAACAAATTGCTATAGAGCTAAAAGACAGGGTCAGCTAATGATTTAAGGATCGTTGCTGAGGCTTGCTCGACGTCTGCGTGTAGCGAATTGCCGTGTGAGTCCATCGTGACAATCGCCGGAAAGTCGGTGACGTGCAGGTGCCACATTGCCTCAGGGATTCCAAATTCCAGCAGATTGACGTCTACGACCCTGTCAATGCATTTGGCGTAGTACTGCGCAGCGCCTCCGATGGCGTTCAAATATACTGCTCCAAAATCTTTCATGGCGGCTAAGGTTTTGGCTCCCATGCCACCTTTGCCCATCACTGCGCGAACGCCATAGCGTTTGATGATGTCGCCTTGATACGGTTCTTCGCGGATGCTGGTGGTCGGGCCGGCGGCTTTGATCTGGTATTTTTCGTTCTCCTGTAAAACTACTGGACCGCAATGATAAAGGATCGCACCGTCCAGGTTGACGGGGGGATCATTTTTCATCAGATGCGCGTGAACGGCGTCGCGTCCGGTGTACATATCACCAGAAATTAAAACTACATCGCCAACTTTTAAAGTGCGGATTTGTTCTTCGGTCAGAGGGGCCTTCAGAATTTTTTCGTTGCCAGTTCGGACGAAGCCTTCGCCGCGCGTGACTTTGGTTTCAGGTGTATCGGCATCCCGATATAGCCATCGCTTGATCTCTCCCGTTTTGGCATCAAGAATGACGCCGAGGCGACGAAACGCCCAGCAATCATAAGCGACAGAAACAAAGAAGCTGGCGGGCAGCCGATTCAGAACACCAATCTTGCAGCCAATTAATGTGACGCCACCTCCAAAACCCATCGTCCCAATACCGAGCGTATTAGAAGATTGCATAATGTAATCTTCGAGTTTGCTGAGTTCAGGAATTGGATTCACATCATCCAGCGTTCGGAATAATTGTTCTTTGGCGTTCAAATATCCCTGGGCGCGATCTCCGCCAATGCAAACGCCGATAGCACCCGCACTGCATCCCTGTCCCTGCGCTTGCCAGACGGCATGCAGAAGACATTTGCGAATGCCATCTAAATCGCGTCCGGCTTTGCCGAGATAAGGGATTTCCATCGGCAACGAATACTGAATATTTTTATTTTCGCAGCCGCCACCTTTGAGCAAAAGTTTCACTTCGATTTCATCGGCATTTTCCCATTGTTCGTAGTGGATGGTGGGCGTGCCCGGCCCCAGATTGTCGCTGCTGTTTGTTCCAGTCAATGAATCAACAGAATTCGTCCGGAGCTTGCCGCGTTTGGTGGCTTCAGCAATGGCTTCACGAATCCACTTTTTCATTTCAATCTGATTGGCTCCGACAGGCGTTTTAACTTCAAAAGTAGGCCATCCCGTATCCTGACAAATCGGGCCTTGATTATCGCAGGCCATGTCGATATTTGTGGCGATGACATTCAATGCCTGACCAGATCGCGCACCAGTTTCCTGATCCATCGCAGCCGACATTGCTCTTCGCACGTCGGGAGGTAAATTTGTCGAAGTCTGCGTAATTAATTGCAGCATGCTTTCACGAAACGCTTCCATTGCTTTATCCTCAAAAATGTACGATAAGTTTTTAGCTTGTCGCGGGAATATTGAAAAAATATAAGAAGAATTTATCCACCAAGAACACGAAGGGGCACGAAGATTAGCTATCTCCGAACTACAAAAATTTCCGACTTTATGCTGCAATTCTTAAAATAAATAGATAGTAGATTTCTATCATCACTTCGTGCCCCTTCGTGTTCTTCGTGGATAAATTCTTCTTCTTTGAATCAAACAACTTAGTAAGTTAATTTATCACATTCCATTTTAGTGTCTACACTCAGGAGAAGAACATGCAAATAGGTTTCATTGGATTAGGAATTATGGGAGCGCCGCAAGTGCGCAATTTGCTGCGCGCCGGATACGCTGTCACCGTCGCCACACGCACACCAGGCAAAGCGGAAAAATTCGCACAGGATAATAAAGAACTCGGCAATGTCAAAGCCGTCAACACTGCCGCCGAAGTCGCTGACAACAGTGATGTCGTCATCACCATGGTGACGGATTCTCCCGATGTGGTAGCCGTCGCACGCGGCGAAAATGGAATTTTTGCGACAGCGAAATTCGGTACAATCATCATTGATATGAGTACGATTTCGCCGAAAGTCACGCAGGAATTAGCCGCCGAAGCCTCTGCCAAAGGATGTCATTGGTTAGACGCTCCCGTTTCCGGCGGAGAAAAAGGAGCCATTGAAGGAACCCTGACAATTATGGTCGGCGGGGAAGCCGCAGCCCTCGAAAAAGCCCGTCCTGTGTTAGAAGCTATGGGCAAGCGCATCACACATTTCGGGCAAGTCGGCAACGGTCAACAAGCCAAATTAACGAACCAGGTCATCGTCGCCGGAAATTTATTAGCCGCGTGTGAAGGCCTGGTTTTTGCAGCAAAAGCTGGACTCGATTTAGCTACAGTACACGGCGCATTAACAGGCGGAGCTGCGAATTCCTGGGCGCTCGAAGTCCTCGGCAAAAAAATCGTAGACCGTGATTTCGCTCCGGCGTTTATGGTCAAACTACAACAAAAAGATTTGCGTTTAGTGTTGGAAGCCGCAAGCCAAAATCATACACCGTTGCCAGGCGCATCACTCGTTCATCAGTTGTTAGCGGCTGTCGAAGCTGAAGGTCGCGGCGATGATGGAACACAGAGTTTGTTTAGAATTATTGAGAAATTAGCTGGAATTGGCGAAGCGTGAAAAACTAAAAGAGAATAGACCACAGATTTGACGGATTAAGCGGGTTTACGCTGATCTGATCCGCGAAAATCGTCTGTATCCGCGTTATCTGTGGTCTATTTTCTTATTAATTCTCTGGAATGCGCTACAATGTCTCAGAAGTAACTTATGGCAAAAGGTATAAAAATCATCGGCGTCGAAGCCGATTCGCTGGCTTCTGAAATTGACCTCGAAATTGGCGACAGGGTTTGGACGATCAACGGCAAGCGCGTACGTGATGCGCTCGATTTTAAATTTCTGACTTCAGGCGAAGAAGAGCTGATGTTGGAAGTGATCAAAACCAACGGTGAAGAATGGGAAATCGAAGTTGATAAAGATGAATCGGAACGCTGGGGGATTGATTTTGAACCGATGAGTCCGCGTCAGTGCGGCAACGATTGCATCTTTTGTTTCATTCAGCAAAATCCTGAAGGCTCCCGCGAAAGCCTGTGGGTACGCGACGAAGACGTTCGGTTTTCGTTTATGTACGGCAATTATTCGACGCTCACAACCATCGGCAAAAACGAAGTCGCCCGCGTCATCGAACAAAAACTCAGTCCGCAATATGTTTCGGTTCACGCGACAGATTTGGATTTACGCGCGTATCTTTTGGGATACGAAAAACGCGTTGATGTGCTCGGTCAAATCAAACATTTCACGGAAAATGGAATTGAAGTTCACGCGCAGGTCGTACTGTGTCCGACGTTGAATGATGGTCAGCAACTGGTCAAAACAATTCGTGATTTATCGGCGTTGCATCCGGGCTTGGTTTCGACGGCGATTGTTCCGCTCGGCATTACGGACGGTCACAAATATCGTGATCGTTTGATTGCGGTGACGGATGAATATTGTGCAGAGATTATTGATCTGGTGAGACCGATTCAGGCGGAGTTGAAAGCGAAAATCGGGACAGCGTTCGCGTTTCTCGGCGATGAATTTTATATCCGGGCTGGACGAAAAATCCCCAATAAAAATCACTACAAAATCGTTCGCGCGTTTCAAGCGGAAGACGATTCGTATCCGCAAATTGAAGACGGTGTCGGGATGGTGCGGCAATTTTACGAGGCACATCAAAAACGTCTGAAGCAATTGGCGAAGCTGCGTGAAAAAGGCGAATTTACTGAAAAAAATGCGAAGGCAGTTTTTGGAACTATTGCGACCGGCGAAATATTTTTCCCGATCCTGAGCGAAGCCGTGCAGGAGATGAATAAAAAATTCGGCACGCGATTAAAAGCGGTCTCAGTCGAAAATACTTTTTTTGGCAAAGGCGTCACGGTCGCGGGATTATTGACCGGACGCGACTTCGTGAAAGCGGCGAAAAATTTTGAAGGGAAATTTGTTTTGATCCCCAAGGATTGCTGGCGTGACAGCGACGAGAAATTTTTGGATAACATGACTATCGGAGAATTAGAAGTCACTATCGGCTGGCGCATTGCGAAAAGCTGGAATGAGATTTTGGGATTGCCCGAACCAAAAATCGAAAAAGAATTTCGCGTAGCCTCGCACGATTATGGACAGGTAACGGCGGTTTCGGCGTAAGCTGGGGGCAAACTGGGAGCGCCAGCATCTTGCTGGCTGTTTGCGAGCGCAGCGATGCGAAATAGTGGCGAGCTAATCCTCTAAAGAATAAAAGACTCGCTCGCCACGTCAGCGAACGGCGTTACACGCGTTCGCAGCCAGCAGGATGCTGGCGCTCCCAGTGCTCCAGTCAGATTTATTTATGCAAGAACTCGACTCGATCAATCAGGCGCAATTGCTGGAACTTTACGAAGCGCGCGATGCTCTGGTCAATCGTATTAATCCCGAAATTAACAGCGTGATTGATATGGATCGCTTCCTGCAAGCGACCGTCAACGAACTCGGCCGGTTACTCGGCGTAGATCGTTGTACCGTGATTACTCCTGAAAAAAATGGCGGATTTGTAGTCAGTTACGAATACCGCGCCAGTGAAAATCTGAAATCCGGTGCCGGATTCCACATCCCGCAATCCTTCATTCCCAAAGAAGCAATTTATGAACGCCTCGCCCAGGTCAGGCATTTTGCAATTAACGACATCGCGAAATCTGATTTGCCGTTGTGGGTGCGCACGACGTGTCAGTTGATTGGCACGCGTTCTGTGTTGATCGCGCCGTTTATTTTTAAAGGTGAATTGCTCGGAGTTCTCGGACTTCATTTCACTTCGCAACCGCACGAGTGGAGCGAATCCGAAATCAAAATGGTCGAATGGTTATCGGCGCAGGTGTCCATCGCCATACAGTATACGCGGCTCTATGATGAGAAAGTCAGCGAGATTTCAATTACAAAATTGCTGCTCGAAATTTCCAACGACATCAACACGCGCAGCGATTTTAACGAGATCAAAGATTTCGTGATTGATAAAGCGCTGGAGCTGCTCGGTGCGGATTACGGCTGCATCGCGATTCTGGATACGGCAGGTGAAAATCTTCATTTTGATACGATTCGGGCGCGTCGCGGCTTCGATGCGAAACGAAATATTGAAGCCCGGTTTCGTGAAGCGCGCAGCCTTCGGTTGCCGGATCATCCAGACGTTCGCGAGGTCATGGAAGAAGGCACAATTCTTAAATTTGAAACCCGCAAAGATTCGCCGCTCGCGCGTCACGTCCTGAATAATATTATCAAAGGCGAATCGGCGTTGATTGCTCCGGTGATTATCAAAGGCAATATTTTCGGAATCCTCGCGCTGGTGTGGGCAAATGAGACAGCACGATTTTCGAGCTATGAATCGCAACTGCTCAGTGGAATTTCTTCACAGGTCGGCATCGCGCTTGAGAAAGATCGGCTGGCTGCTGAAGTAATCCGGCTGAAGCGGGAATTAAACGATGTTCGCTCGAATGAACGAATTATCGGTTCGTCCCCGAAGCTTCGCAGAGCGATTGAAATGGCGCTCACAGTGGCCGACAGCAATACTACTGTATTGATTCAGGGCGAATCGGGAACAGGCAAAGAACTCATCGCAAGTATGGTGCAATTTAATTCGCGCCGCGCTTCTAAACCATTTGTGAAAATTAATTGTGGCGCGATTCCGGCTTCCTTGTTGGAATCGGAACTTTTCGGACACGAGCGCGGAGCGTTCACCGATGCGCGTTCGCGGCGCGTTGGGAAATTTGAAGAAGCGAATGGCGGAACGCTTTTTTTAGATGAAATCGGCGAGATGAGTTTGGTCGCGCAGGTCAGTTTGCTCAGAGTTTTGCAGGACGGCGAATTTACCCGCGTCGGTGGAAATGAAGTAATAAAAACGGACGTGCGAGTGATTGCCGCCACCAATAAAATTCTCGAATCTGAAATTGAAGCCGGCAGATTTCGCCGCGATTTATTTTATCGTTTGAATGTTTATCCAATTGAACTTCCCGCCTTGCGCGAACGCTCTGAAGACATTTATTCTTTAGTCATCCACTTTATCGAACATTACCAGAATCGGAGTGGAAAGCGGGTGCTGGGGATTAGTGACCGTGCGATTCAAATGCTGAGAAATTACACCTGGCCAGGAAATGTTCGAGAGCTGGAAAATTGTATGGAACGCGCGGTGATCGTCGCCTCTGGTCGTCAAATTACGGAACAGGATTTGCCTGAAATAATTCGAGCGCAATTTTCGGATACGGCGAATAACAGCCACATTGAGATTACGTTTCCAGCTTCGATGGAGGATGTTGAGCGAAAAATGATTGAGCAAACGCTCCTTTTTGCGGAAGGCGATAAGGCTAAAGCTTCCCGAATTCTGGGGATTGGTCGAAAAACGCTGTACCGCAAACTTGAGCAATATAAAAAAGAACAAACCTTGTCACAAAAATGAACTGACAGGCGTTTTATGATTGTTACCGCCTGGAAAATTATTTAAGGCGGGACAACCAAACAATGCTCTTAGACACCTAATTAACTGACTGAAAATAGGGATGATTGATTGATTTTAATAATACACGGGTCTAAGATTACAAAAAATTTCGAGGTGAGTCATGAAAGTTTGTCCGACTTGTCAATCTAGCAACTACCCAGATGGATTCAAATACTGCCCGCAATGCAATTCTTCGCTGATGTCGAATGACGAATATCAACGAAGCATGAACGCGTCCATGGTTCCGAATCCAACTGATGAAGTTACCACTCTTGAAGCCTTTCATCGGGTTGCCGAAGAACCGGCAGTTCCAAAAAATGAACCGGCTCCAGCCTATGTCGCGCCGCGCCACGTTGAATTTACCGCGCAGGTTTCTTCGCCGCCAAAGGTCGAAAAACCTGTTGCTCCTCCTGTCGCTGCCAGCGTTCCTGCTCCGCCGGTTGTTCACAAAGAAATTCCAGCGACGTCCGCCACGACCAAAGCTGCTGGCGTCAACGGTTTCGCGATGGTTCCGAGCGGGAGCGATTTAAAATTTACGATGCCTGATTCAGGCTCGCTTTTTTCACGCCTGATTTCAAATGTGAAAAATATCAAGGACGTGAACTTCGGAGCCAAACGAGTCGCTGCCGGAACCACCGATGAGTTTCAGGTGCTGCTGGCTGACGAATCTCTGGTTTCAAGAGTTACACGTGAGGTTGGTCAGGTAGTGACAGAGCTTCGCGCTGATCCTAAAAAATTTGCCAGTGATTTTGTTCGCGGCGAAGGCGGCAATTTACGACGCCGTAACGCGTTGCTTGCGGGTTCTGAACTGGCGATTGTGGGTTACGCGACACTTTATATTTGCCTCCAGGCTGGGATGTTGATGGGCAAGGACAAGGGGACGCTCTTTAATGCCGTCGTCATCGGGTTAGTGACATATTTAGTCGCGTGTTTCGCCGTTCGTGGCTTTTTATTGAATCGAATTGTCAGCCGCTTTTCCAGCTTTATTACTGTTCCGAAACTCGGTTTGGAATTCGCCAACTGGGTTCCTGTCATTGCCTTACTGGCATTTATCATGACCTCTGACCGTTGGTTCTGTCAGGTGTTTCCAAAGCAATGCGGAATCATGGAGGAAGACAAAAATGAATATACTTTGTTAACTCCTTTGACCGCCGAAAAACCACCTGACGCTCCTAAGGTCAAACCAAAAGAGACTGTAGAAGTTAAAGGCAAAGGTGGATTGCTGGGCGGTAGTAAACCGAAAGTACAACAGGCACGCGGCGGCGGCGGAAACGTTGATCCAACACCTGTCACCAAAGGCGCTCCACCGCAAATGACAATGGCACCGATAGTGATGCCTCCATCGAAGCGCACACCAACAGTCGCAAATCCTTCGTTAGTCGTTCCTGTTCTGACGAAAGGTGACGATGCTTTATCAAAAGCGATGGCTGGCAAAATTGGTGCTTTGAATGGAGCCGACGCACCCATGCCATCACTCGGCAATGGCGGCGGTCAGGGGATTGGCGGCGGTCAGGGAGCCGGGCAAGGGCCTGGACGTGGTGGAAATAGAGGCGGTGGAGATATGGGCATCGGTGGCGGTGGTGGTCGCGGAAGTGGAGACGAAGTTTTCACTGCGACTGGCAATATGAAGCCGAATTTCCTGCATACGGAAAAAGCCCGTTACACCGAACAGGCCCGCACGAATCGCGTGCAAGGTACGGTGGTAGTCAGTGCGGTTTTCACCGCCGATGGCAGAATCACTTCGATTCGTGTGATTCGCGGCTTACCGGATGGATTGGATGAAGAAGCAATTAAAGCGCTGAACAAATTCCGATTCAAACCGGCAATGAAAAACGGGCAACCCGTGTCAACGAAGATGTCAATGGAGTTTACTTTCAATCTGTTATAAGTAGCTTCTATTGTTACGAAAAAAATGTAATGAAAATCATCTTTGGACGGGTTGACGAAAGACTGAGCGATTGGTAGTATCACGGTTTACTTTAGTGGGCCGTTAGCTCAGTCGGTAGAGCAACTGGCTTTTAACCAGTGGGTCGCAGGTTCGAGTCCCGCACGGCTCACCACTAATTTCAACGATAATAAAGCCTGTTTGGATCATCGTCCAAACAGGCTTTTGTCGTCTCATTAAAACTATTGAAGTTGTATAAATTGATGATCTAACTCCAAACTGTCAACATGAACTCATCCATAGATTCCGCGTCAATTGCAAAATTCAACCCGCTCATTCGTCCCTATTTGGTCATCACGATAGGATTTTCTATGGCTATCACTATCATCGGGATACCACTGGCGCTGATCTGGTTTTTGGGTGTCGGGCAATGGTGGGCGCGGCATTACTTCGCCAAATTGGAATGTCATTTGGGCGAGAAAGCACTGCGCTATCGCAAGGGAATATTTGTACAAGTTGAGAAAACCATTCCGCTGGAAAATATTCAGGATGTCACATTTATTGAAGGACCGATTCTGCGCTACTTTCATTTAAGCATACTGAAATTTGAAACGGCAGGTCATAGTGCAGGGCAAGCGAATATGCATTTGACTGGGATTATGGATGCCCATGAATTTCGCAACAAAATTTTCGAAGCACGGGATGCCATGAAGCAGAAAAACAATCAACCCCGTGAATTAAATAGTATTGCCACTTCTCATTCCAATGATGTAGCCACTGGTCAATTAGCCGCATTGCAAAGTATTGACCGCCGCTTGGATGAGATAATTACCCTTTTGAAAGAACGAAAATAATTCCCAAATTTTTTTCACATCTTCTGCGCGAACCTGAAGTGGCGACCAAAAGCCCAGACGTTCGCGCTGAAACTTTTGCATCTGTAATTTATTGTTTTGACAAGCAGTTATCCAATAGAATGTTCCTGTTCATTCTTACCATTACTGCAAGCCCAAGCAGATTGTTGGCAGGTTCGCGGAACTGCTTTGGTTTGTACTTGAAAATGAATGGTTTATGATGTGGGCTGTCGCAGGACGAATGCCGCGAATGAGCGGATTGAAACCCGTTACTGACACCCTTCCAGCCGAACTGGTACATGGTCGCAGGACGAATGCCGCGAATGAGCGGATTGAAACCTTGATCTGCAAATAGACCTCAAACGGCATGTGCGTCGCAGGACGAATGCCGCGAATGAGCGGATTGGCTTTTAAAATTCAAAATACATCGAAGGAATCCTTCGATGTTCACGCCTCGCCAACTTCTTCATTGACACTTTCCGCGCGGCTGCGTTAGAGTTTGCGCGTCCAATTTAGAAATAATTTTTTGCAGCCAGAATTGGTGATTTTAGTATTCGCGCAACTGCGCTACCCCGTGTCTCAGCCAATCTGAATTTCCCTTTGGAGGTTGTAGTGATTGAGCCTCACAGTGGCATTGCCGCGTGCGTTCAGCCAGTACCAATTCCGTTGCCGTTGCCTGAAATGAACGTAGCGCGCTACGAAATCCGCCTGCGTTCAGAAGAGGAATCGCGCATTCCGGCTTTTCCCGGTTCGACGTTGCGCGGCGCATTCGGGCACGCGCTGAAAGCAACTGTATGCGTCACGCATCACCGCGATTGCGACAACTGCCTCGTTTCGGCACGATGCGTTTATCCATTAGTTTTTACGACTCCCTCATCACCGGAATTTGAGAGCAGCGCAGGGAAGCAGGCTCCGCATCCGTACATTCTGGACGCGCCCGTTCATCGTCAACGGAGTGAATCCGATCAATCCCGAAGCGGTTCAAAATGGGAGCGTCATCGTTATTTGCAGTCCGGCGATGAATTAGTTTTTGGGATGATGTTGCTTGGTTCCGCGATCCAACATTTGCCCTACCTCGTGCTGGCAATTCACCGGATGGCTGCACACGGATTAGGCGTAGCGCGTTCGCCATTTGCGCTGATGGAAGTCATCCAAATTTCAGCCGCCGGAGAACGAGTTTCGATTTACGATGGAGCTACACAAAAATTCGCCGCGCAGTTAGTGAGAGCCGAATCGCTGCAAGATTTTGTCGCTGCCCGAATGTCAGAACTGGGAATTTTTTCAGAGTTATGCCTACAATTTTCGACCCCGACCCGATTGATTATTCAAGGCGACTTACAATCCGAAGCCAATTTCGAATTAATTCTGCGCAGCCTTCTCAGACGATTGCGCATGCTGGGTGAAGTGCACGGAGCCGGTGCAGTTTCCTGGGATTACGACCGATTATTGAATTTAGCGAACGAAGTAAAAACGCAGGAAAGCCAACTGCGCTGGTGGGACTGGGAACGATATTCCAACCGCCAACAAACCAAAATGCGGTTGGGAGGCTTCGTCGGAGAAATAAGATTTGAAGGAGAAGCCCTGCAAGAATTACTCCCCTTCGTCTGCGCCGGAGAATTACTGCGCCTCGGCAAGGGGACGAGTTTTGGATTAGGGAAGTACGAAATAACAAAAGCTTGACTGTACCAAGAATACAGCAGCACGAAAGAAGTATTCATCAGGGAACTCTGATTGAAATAGTCCGTAAAAGCCATCAGAAAAAGCCAATATAAAGCCCTGAAATAGTTCAAACACGAGCGTATAGAGGAGTGTGAAATGAATCCACGAGATGCTTTAGCACTGAACGCATTGCTACATTACATCGGAAAATTTCAGCAATTCGCAGCCAGTACCCAAACGACCGAAGCGATTCAAAAGCAAGTATTGGACTTGCCGATGCAGCAATTTATTCAGGCTGCGGCACAAATTGCCGGAGACATCGGAACCGAAAATACCGAGATGCAGTTAGAGTCCTTCACAGATTTTGCGATGAAACCTGTGGGAAATGGTCAATGGCGCGATGATCCTCAGCAGCGAAGCTATTACCCGATCACTGCGTTAGCGTTGTCAGCGGATCGGTTTCCAGTTGTAAAAGCAGAAACTGTGCACTACGCGGAGTTGTGGCAAAAATTCGTTACAGAAGCGCAACGAATTCCATTGGGGGATTTTCAAGCTCACTTCGATTCACTCATGCACGTATTGCACAAATATACGTGGAGTGTGCCAATCGGTCATCAGTCTTTGTTTGATCTGAGTCGTGTGACCGCTGCGTTGGCGGTTTGTTTGCACGATGCGACAGAAACGGAAGAGCCATTTTTACTAATCGAAGGCGGCGTGTCCGGCATACAAAATTTTATCTACAATCCGGCATTTAATGGACAGGAATTGCAGGACGGAATGGCAAGGCGGCTGCGGGGACGATCATTTTATTTGAATTTGGTGGTCAAGACTTTGGCAGATTACTTGACGACAGAATTGGGGCTTTATTCCGCAAATACGATCTGGGCGACTGGTGGTCATTTTCTGATTGTAACTCCAAACACTGAAGAGACGCGTAGCAAATTAGCAGCAGCTCGTAAGAAAATTCAGCAATGGGTCTGGCAGGAATTTCGCGGTGCACTTGGCTTGTTGTTAGTGGATTGCCCTGCTTCACGAGATGACCTGAAAGATTTTAGTAAGGTTCGACAACAGCTTGAAGAATTAGTTATCAATCAGAAACATCAGCAATTTTCCGCGCCGCTCAGTTTTGGAAATAAGTCACCAGATGAGGCTTGGGAAAAAAATGCCTGGGTCTTAAAAATGCAGCAAGATATTTGCCGCGATACAGGACGCGATTTATCACAGCAAGAAGTTGAATTTTCCGAACTTAGTCAAAAAGAGAATGACGATGGTGAGCAACGCGCGACGCGCAGTCCGCAAAGTTTACTTTACGATTGCATTGGGCGTGTCTTGATCAAAGCGGAGTCTATGCAATTGCGAAGGACGAACGATTGGGAGGTGGAAAAAGCGGCACGATTACCTCGTAACGCAGAAGATGCCGAAAAATTGTCTGAGGCCTATGAACACGTCTTGATTGAATTCCCGCTGATCAATCGTACTTGGTTATTGACCAGCTCTACCGTGCCAAGAAATGATGCGGAGGTAAGTTTACGAATTGCCGACCATCGCAATGAAAGCATTGAATTTTTACCGACTGCACGTGAAAATCCTGCCCCCAAAACTGCGCAGGGATTTCAATTCTTAGCCGATGCCGTGAAGACAAAACTCGACAAAAAAGGAAGTGAGCGATTGGTAGGTTTTCACGACCTGGCTGAGTCGGCAATTGGCGCAAATTTTCTGGGTGTATTGCGGATGGACGTGGACGGTTTAGGCTATATTTTCTCTGAAGGGTTATTGCCTGAAGCGAGATCATTGGTTTCGATTGCGGGGCTATCTCGTATGATGGATTGGTTCTTTACCGGCTATCTCAATCAATTGGTGAAGGACAGGAATCTTTACACAACTTACGCCGGAGGTGATGACCTGTTCATCGTTGGTGCGTGGAATGAGGTGCTGGAAGTTGCCAACACAATTCAGCAGCAATTCCAGGCTTTTTGTGGTCATCATCCAGCGTGGCACATCTCAGCAGGCATCACCCTTTGCAAAGGCAAGTACCCGATTGGTCGTGCCGCCGATGATGCAGAAGAACGACTAAGCGGCATTGCTAAAACTTCGAAGCAGGAATATTTACAGGGCGATTCCGATAAAAACGCACTCAGCTTTTTAGAGCGAAAAATTTCGTGGCAACGATGGAATGAAATCCTGCCACTGTGTGAGCAAATCATCGAAGCCATCAAGGATGATAAAATTTCCCGCAAATTTATTCACCACATTTTAGAGTTGTATTACCAGCACATTGATCCACAGCGGGAGTCGGCAAAAGACGACAACCGCGCGGATTTTGTCTGGCTGCCAAAATTTCTTTATCCCTTATTGCGCAACGTAAAGGATGATCATTTACGGATTGAGCTGCAAGAACAAATCCCGAAATACAAAGAGTATCTTTCGATTTTGACAGGTTACGTTTTACTAAAAACGCGAGTTCGCAATAACGAAAAAACTCAGTTGCCGAATAATTTACAACAAAAAGAATCAAGAAAGGATCAACTATGAATGTGGACGAAAAGAATGTCTTTAGTGAATTCAAAAAGCTAATAGTTAGTTCAAGTTTTACAGACGAACAGATATTGAAGCTTAGCGATAAACTTGGATTGTATTTTGCTAATAGCCGAGAGGGTACTAAAGAAAATTCAAGAACTCAGATAAGAAAATTCTTTGATTTAGTAAAAAAGACAAAAGCTAGTGCTGAGTCAGCGCAAGGCTCTCTAGAAACAGTAAGAGTAAAGCTTCGCTTATTACAAGCCCAAGTGGCGTATGCCATGGCACGAGACATTATCAGTAAAGATTTCAAGGAATTATTTGATATTTCAATAGAGAAGGTAATTAAAAGTAGTGATGAAAAAGCTCTATCAAAATTTGCTTCTTTCTTCGAATCTTTTTACGCGTATTTTTATTTCCATACGGAAATTTTAAAGAAGGAGAATAAACTGAAATGAATCAATTTAAAGGTACAATTACTATCCATGGAAAAATTGAGTGTGTGACTGGTTTACATATCGGCGGTTCGGGTACGAGTTATGAAATAGGTGGGGTTGATAATACAGTTATTCGAAATGCGCGTGATGGGTTTCCTTACATTCCTGGTTCATCGTTGAAAGGCAAAATGCGCTCAATGATGGAATGGTCAGAAGGAAAAGTTACGTTCGACGGCAATGTCTATTTTGCTGAAAAAGATGGTGACGATGCTATCTCGCGTGTATTTGGTGCGCCTGCGGAAGCGGATCGCAACGCCGGGCCAACGCGCCTGATTGTGCGGGATGCGCATCCTGAC
Organism: Blastocatellia bacterium; assembly: GCA_043736395.1. Taxonomy (GTDB): domain Bacteria; phylum Acidobacteriota; class Blastocatellia; order RBC074; family RBC074; genus JAFDVL01. Next base: position 35,267 of record JAYTCQ010000320.1, read on the forward strand.
AAAAAAACACGGGCAATGATGGAAAACTTAGAGGCGACACAAGGCTTGCCAAAAGTCGAAATCAAAACCGAAGTCACCTTGAATCGCATCACCTCCAAACCTCCTTTTGGCCCACGAAATATGGAACGCGTTCCTGCCGGATCAACCTTTGATTTTGAGTTGGTGTATGCGATTTACGACGTGGATGGATTGCAGGTTAAAGACGAAGCTTTCATTGAAAAAGTTTTCTGTGCTTTACGCTTGGTTGAGGACTCAGCCCTTGGCGGCAGTTCGTCGCGTGGTTCAGGACAAGTCCGGTTTTATTTAGGAACGCCTTTAGTGAAAACCAATCAGGATTACAAAGACGGTGTGAAAAAAAATAAAGCGCCTGCGGTTGATGCAGCGTTGACGGACTTCACGCAACTCAGTGATGCAAAAATTGCTGAGCTGGTCAAAACAATTCAGGAGCAAATTCAATGATTGTGTATCTGTTGCCACGTGCGCCATTTGCTCAGGCTGCGCCGCGTTCGGACACCTTATTCGGAGCAATTTGTTGGGCGATTCGTTGGTTGTATGACGAAGAAATCCTCGTTAAATTATTGCAAGAATTTGACGAGGGAAAACCGCCATTTGTCGTGAGTTCGTTGTTTCCTTTCGTGGAAAATACCTCGACAGCCCATGACTCGAAAATATTATTTTTGCCACGTCCATTACTCCGTCAAAATTTTAGTGGATTGGTTAAAGGACAAGATGAGTATCGAATTTTCAAACACTTTCGCAAAGCTGTTTGGATGTCTCAATCAGTGTTTGAGCAGATTGCCAGCGGTGCACTGACCGAAGCACAAATCCTGACAGATTTATTGTCTGGTAAAAATAGCAATTTTCGTTTGCACGCCAACGCAATTATGTCAGTAGACGAGTTTGCCATAACACGTGTCTTATCAGGTTTGGCAGTAACGGGAGAAATTGCACGCAATGCCATCAATCGGTTGTCTATGGCAACCGACGGAAAATTGTTTTATCAACCCATAACAGCGGCACGCGTCAATGCCGCGAGCAACGTTCACACTGGATTTTATTTTGTCTTGCGCGTGACTGATCCTGCTACGAAAGAAATTTTATCAGGCGCGCTTCGTTTCCTCGCAGATAAAGGCTTCGGAGGAAATTTCAGTGTCGGGCAAGGTCACTGTGACGTTGAAATTCAGGACACCGAGGACATTATAGGGAATCAGCAAGGACAACGATTGATGACGCTTTCCTTATGGCATCCGAACGCACAGGATCAGCAACATCTTGAAGCACAAACAAGCCGAACGTTTGCAAGACTGGAACGGCGCAAAGGTTTTATCGAAAGTGCTTATACCAGCGAAGTAAAACAGGTGTGGAAGCCTACGTTATTTATGTTGGGCGAAGGTTCGACATTCCCCCGCGATGGTGAACGCGAAGTCTACGGTTCTATGTTTACTGACGAAGCAACCCGCGTTTCATTGAATTTCAAGCCACGCATTAATGGCGTAGCACTCACGGTTGGGTTAGCCGCTTAGGAGTAATAAATGTCGCAAAAAAGATTTCAGGTTTGGGACTACAAGCTAAAGACTTTGACCCCAGTTCATATCGGTACGGGTGAAGAAATTGCGCCACTTGAATATCATCTCTCGAAAGTTTTGGTAGTGCCGGATTTAGACAAATTATTCACGAAATATCCTAAGTCTGCTGAGCAGTTCCAGCAACGCTTGGGGCGAATTTCATCTTACGATTTGTCGCGGACTTTGTTAACAAAATTAATTGATCCGCAATATTTGGATGACCCCGCAACATGGCGTTATGCGCTCAAAAATGTAACGTATGCCAGCGTACACAATGATGGTCGAACTTTTGACCCGATCCAACAATTGCAGAGGGAAATTGAACATGAGCAAGGGCGAGTCAAACTGGCGACCAAAACTCCGGATTTTCGCGCTTACATTCCTGGCTCTTCACTGAAAGGGGCGTTCAAAACAGCGTGGGCTTATTCTCAAGTAAAAGGAAAACCTCTACTGGATGAAGTCGCTCGAATGATTGACAACAGTGAAAAAGAATCCCGTGTAGAGCAGCATTTAATGAACAAAATATTTCAGCCATCGGCTCAACGCAAAGAGGCAAATTACGATTTGTTTCGCTTGCTTCAAGTTTCGGATACTGAACCACGCCGCGCTAATGACACGCTGATTTTATTGGGTGAACGTGTCTTGAGTGCAAACGTCAATGCGCGCCAAACTGACCGTGAGAAAGATGAAGCCCGCGCACAATACAAAAAATATTGGACGTTTTGCGAAGCCATAGACACCGACAAAGAATTCAATGGACAAGTGTCTTTTGATGAAATGCTCCAACGCGATGGGAAGGCTGACAAGTTAATCGGTTGGAGAGAGGATCAAAAACTATTTTCAGTGCCAACGCTCTGCAATGCAGTCAATGATTTTGCCTTGGATGTCTGCGACTGGGAGCTTGATTATTACAATCGTTTACCGCCAGCGGATCGGAATTTCGATATTGAAGAAGCCCTGATGTTTTATGAATCTCTAATAAGTGACATCGAAAATGCCCCTGAAAATTCTTGTTATTTTTCGCTGGGTCACGGTTCTGGATGGCATAAATTAACTATCGGAATTCTTTTAGAACAGAAGATGAGTTCCAGGCAATTCGCTAGTTTTCGAAGTAATTTTAACCTTGCTCGCAACCATACAAATTTTGAATTTCCGAAATCCCGCAAGCTGGCTATGCGTGCTGAGACATGCGCGGATGCGCCGCTTGGATGGGTGAAAATGGAATTTACACCACGAGGATAACGTTATGATTTTGGCTTCAACTTTTCTTTCGCATAATGGAGCAAATAAAGCTTTGGTTCTGGCTGTAGCGCGTGAGCTTGGGCGGCGCGGCATCATTGCGTGGGTTGATGTGAACGAAATGGGCGTTGGCGATGATCTGGATGTTGCTTTGGCAGAAGCAGTGAAGCGTCAGGCGACGCTGACACTCTTTTTGTCTGAAGAGGCAATTGCTTCTGATTGGGTGATGAAAGAATTGAAAATAGCGCTCAAGCATAAAAGTGCCAATATTTTCCCCGTATATTTAGGAACCCCAGTTGACCTGATTCGAAAGTGTGATCCGCTGAATCCAGATTGGCTGACTCCGGATAGTCGCGCCGCCAAAATAATCGGTGCCAAAATTGACCCGTTGGCGGAGGTCAATGCTTCAGCGAAAACTATTGCTGATGCTGTAGCGAAAAGTATTTACACGCGACTGGATTTTGCCGGAAGCACCGAAGCCATCATTGATCTGGATCAACGCGGCGGAGGGGCGCGAAAAGGCGGTTCAATTAATATTCCAAGCAATGCGGAGTCGCTGAATGCTCCCACTTTAGTTTTTAGGCCATCGTTGGAAATGCGTACTAACGACGAAACTATTTTCGGGGATGCTTGGAACGAAATTCGCGAGACGATGCTGACCGCACTGAGCCACGCGTTCGGCACATTCAGGAACACTAAAGAAATTTATATCTACGGACACGCGCAACTTGCCTTTCCATTTTTGCTGGGCAAATATTTTGATCGCACGACCGCCGCGCATTTGTTTTGTTATAACAGTCGCGACAAACGCACTTTCGACAATCAAAAGCAGGAACGATTTACACCGCTCGCAGGCGGCAACGAGAATTGCGAGTCTTCGCATAAAGATGTGAAGCCCTTAGTTTCGGGTGATGTTCACCCGGTAATTTCTTTGGTGTTCGCCAAACAGCCCAGGCTGGAAGATGTTTTGAAATATTGCGCCGCGCAACCTGACGCACCTCCCGTCGTTTGGGTCACAACAAGTCTTTATGACAACTCCGATCAAGTGATGGATCGCATCAAGGATGTGGTGGCTTTGCTTGAGCGACTGAAGCGCGAAAACAAAGTCGAAACTATTTTTCTCTACACCGATTTTCCTTTTCACGCCTTGCCCTTGCTGGCGGCAAATTTACGTTATGTGGTACGCAACGTAGTGTTTATGGAATACCGCAAGGATTTGGAAGGACACTCACCCAAGGCATCGGAATTTTATGTTCCACTAAAAATGGGTTGAGACTTACCACGAACCCATCAGCTCAAATAAAGGACTTACAGCGATAATTACGAAGTAAATGCATGTAGCAATTTGAGACAACTACCGCTAAAATCTTGCAGCTGTGAGAGTTAAACGTGAAATGAGATGTGCATCTGGTGAGTAGATGTGATCTCCAATAGAATCAATCATTTAGCCTATCTGAAAGGAGATGTGCCAGGCAATTTTCTATGTTAAAAAGTGAGATGTTCCAAATCGTGGCTGCAAGTAGTATATTTAGAGTAGTTTACAGGGGCAGGAGTTGAGGTAAGAGACCCGTTTGAAGGGGATTGCTACAGAAACTGTCTGGGCGTTCAAAAATTTGACGACCGTTGAGGTAAGAGACCCGTTGAAGGGGATTACAAAATACAAAAGCCTGCTTCTCTGAAATGAAAAGCAGGCTTTCTTTTGTAGCGGTCAGTGAATGAAGTGAGCGTGATGCGAGCTAAAGTTCTTCGCGCGTCGAGGCTGATTATTTATTTTTTACTCTGATCAAAGTCCACCGATCACGTCCCCAGACTTTTTCTGTAGTCATTACAGCAGAAAGTTGCCCGACCCATTGATACGGCGACAATACCAACAAACTTTTTGACGGTTGCTGTTCGAGCAGTTGCGAAACTTCTTCTGGTTTCATCAGCGTGATTAATTCGGAATGTCCATCGCGCAGCGGCATATCCGGTGCGTAATAATCTATGCTGTGATGATTGTTGATGTAAAAAATAAGGCGTTCTTTGGGCGTAGCGGCTTCGCGTGCTTTGACGGCAATTTCTGCCGTCGTCTGTTTGAATTCCACGTACGGATGAAATGCGCGCAGAGCCATAATCAATGCGAGAGCTAATCCGAACGGCATCGCCAGCGTTGCTTCGCGTTCACTTTTTAGAACTAGCAACGAGAAGCAAATTATCGCGCTCAACCCAAGCGCGGCGGACACTTGCAGGATGACGAGCGGATTGCAATAAATCACATTCGAAGATTTTACTGCCAGCCAAGCCGCGCCGATGATCATCAATGTGCAGAGTCCGGTGATCGTCCAACGCCAAAAAGTGCGTGGTGGTTGCTCCCACCATTCATCGAATTGCTGCGCTAACAAAATCGCAATCGCAGGGAAGACGGGCAAAATATATCCGGTTAATTTTGAAGAAGAGATTGAAAAAAATCCGAGGATGGTGGCGATCCAAATCCAGACAAATAATTGGAGCGGCTTCGAACGAAATTGGAGCAATTCGCGCCAGTCTTTGCAGCTCGAATAAAAGGAGCGCAGCAGGTACGGCGTCCACGGCAGGCATCCCAAAATTGCGACAACGGGAAAAAAGTAAAACGGCTGCGGATGCTTGTATTTATTGGTCAAAAATCGTTTGAAGTGATGCTGAATAAAAAATTCGTCAATGAAAGAATTCCCGTGCAGCATCAGCATTGGCGCGTACCACGTTGAAATTGTGACGAGAAAAATCAGGAATCCCAGCCCGAATAATTTTGGATTTTTGAGGATGGAAAATAGTTCGCCGTTAAGAATTAAAAACGCACCGATGATGATCGCAGGCAGCAGGATTCCGATTAATCCTTTGGCTAACATGGCGAGACCTACGCCGAAGCAGCAGATATACCAGTCACGATTTTTGCGGTCTTGAAACCAGAGATAAAAAAAGACGAGCGCAATTTCCATTGCTACGGCGAGTGGCAGGTCGAATGTCGCGGCGCGTGAAAATCCAATCCAGATCGCACTCGAAGCTAAGCCGAATGCGGCGAGAAATCCGAAGCGATTGGAAAAAATTCTCCGTCCAAAATAGAGCAATAGAAAAATTCCAAAAGTCGAGAAAAGTGCAGTCGGAAAACGTTCGGCAAATTCGGAGCGTCCTAAAAATTTGAAACCGAGCGCAGTCAGCCAATAGGTCAACGCCGGTTTTTCAAACCAATTGATGTGAAAAAGTTGCGGTGTAATCCAGTCGCCGCGTTCGTACATTTCGCGAGCGATTTGCACGTAGCGAGGTTCGTCCGGGCCGATGTACGACACTTGTCCGAGGTGAAAGAAAAAATTAATTGCACAAAGAATGAGCAGCGCGGCGACACAAAAAATTAAGTTAAAGTCGCGCGAATTTATTGATCGGGTTTGCGCCATGTTGAATTCGAGATTAGATTCTTTCGTAACAGATAAACAATTTAATTCTAAGGTTATCACACGATGTCAGAAATATTGAAGGTTGCCGTCATTGGCGCAGGGCATTTAGGTCAGCATCACGCGCGAATTTACGCTGGCTTGCCGAATGTGAAATTGGTCGCGGTGTGCGATACAAATGCTGCAAAAGGGCAGGCAATTGCCAATCAATTCAGCTCGATTTACGTCAATGATTATCGGCAAATTTTGGATGAAGTAGATGCGGTGAGCGTTGCGACTCCGACGGTCAGTCACGGTGAAATATCCAACGAATTTTTGCAGCGCGGGATTCACTGCTTAGTCGAGAAACCGATTGCTAAAAATTTGAATGAAGCCGATGCGATGATTGCGCTCGCCGCTGAAAAAAATGCTGTGCTGCAAATCGGACATGTCGAACGATTCAATCCGGCATTTCTGGCGGTCAAAGATAAAATTCATCAACCGTATTTTTTTGAAGCGCATCGCCTCGGAATTTTCACGATGCGTTCGCTCGACATTGATGTCGTGATGGATTTGATGGTTCACGAACTTGATCTTATTGCTTCGCTCGTGAATTCCGAAGTTATCAAACTTGACGCCGTTGGAATTCCCATTCTGACTTCGAAGGTGGATTTAGCGAATGCGCGCATTGAATTTGCGAACGGCTGCATCGCGAATATTACTGCCAGTCGCGTGTCAGGTGAGAAGCTGCGGAAGTTCAGAATTTTTCAGCCTCGCGAATATTATTCATTGGATTTTGGCGAGCAGGAATTGAGCATGGGAAAATTGTCTCCGCCTGCGCCGGGCAGCTTTATTCCTGAAATTCAAGCGGGCAAAGTCGAGATCGAAAAACGCGAACCGTTGTTGTCTGAACTTGAATCTTTTGTGCACTCCATTCAGCAAAATACTCAACCCGTAGTAACCGGACAAGACGGGCGCAAAGCGTTGGCGCTGGCTCTTGAAACACTTGAGAAGATAGACGAACATACAAAAAAATTTAGTTTGCGGCAGTAATTAAAATTAGCCTGACAGCTTGTAGGGTAGGTTCCCAACCTGCCCGATCTGTGGATAACGGGCAGGTTGGGAACCTACAATGTTTGTGATTGAGAACACTATTGGAGGCAAAGGAAATGAAATCAATCTTCCGATTATTATTTCTGGTTATGAGCAGTACTTTCACTCTCGCACAACCCGAACCGCTCCGTGTTGGCGTAGCGGCTGTCTCTATTACGCCGCCGAACGGAACACCGCTGGCGGGATACTATCGCAAGCGCCTCAGCGAAGGCGTGCTGGATGATTTGCACGCGAAGGCGATTGTGTTTGCGAACGGCAATACAAAAGCTGCGGTGGTGGTCTGCGACATCCTGACGTTGCCGCGTCAGACAATTGTTGCGGCGCGAAAATTGATCGAAGCGCAAACTGGAATTCCTGGTGCGAAAGTCATGATTTCAGCTACGCATTCGCACACTTCGCCAGTAGTGTCGGGCGAAAACACACGTGATGCGTTGGATGGTGGCGATTCGGAACCCGCGTTGCAATACACCGAAAATTTACCAAAATTAATTGCGCAGAGTGTCGCCGCTGCTAATCAAAAGCTCGCGCCCATGCGTGTGAGCGCGATGATCGCGCACGAAGACAGCATCAGTTTCAATCGGCGTTTTTGGATGCGCGATGGTTCGGTGAGTTGGAATCCTCCGAAGTTTGACAAAGGCATTATCAAAACGGCGGGGCCGATTGATCCTGAAATTGGCTGCTTATATTTTGAGACGATGCAATCCGAGCCGGTCGCCGCCTTCGTGAATTTTGCATTGCATTTAGACACGACAGGAGGCCAAAAAATCTCGGCGGATTTTCCCGGACATTTGGCAGGATTGCTGGCGCAAGTGAAGGGCAAAGATTTTCAGACGGTGTTCGCTACGGGTGCGTGCGGCAACATCAATCACCGCGATGTGTTTTGGCAGGATAATCAAAAAGGTGTCAACGAAGCGTTTCGCATTGGTACGGTGCTCGCGGGCGCGATCAATAAACGCTGGGGTACATTGCAAC
>JAYTCQ010000321.1:0-6456 GCA_043736395.1 Blastocatellia bacterium
TTGTAATGAGAAACTAAGCGCAAGAACCTGAATTATATTGTCACCTGTCCAAAGACCTAAATCCAAAGACCATTTCTAGCAAAAAAAAGGAGAGCTGAATCAGCTCTCCTTTTTTATATTTTCGGATAATTGAGTTGTTAGATAAAAAACAAACAAGCGAAAAACACTGATCGGTCGCCCCGTTGACTTCACAATGTTTTTCGCTTGACCAATAACTACTACCGAAAAAGCAAGCGCAGTATAAGCAGCCTGACCGATTAAAGCAAGTTAAATTATTCAAATTGATTTAAATTTATCACATTTTGTTAAAATACAATCATATCAGCAGTTTAGCATCATCATACTATTATCGAAATATCATTTTTTGTTACATAAGCCATTAACTAAAATTCAACAGGCACAATTCACTCAGCTTATCTTTTTATTAAGTAAGATGAAAAATATTGCATATAAACTTAACAGCAACGATAATCAAACTCCCGTCCGAGTCCGATTACCCCTCATCAGTTTTCAGCAGGAGACGAGCCATGAGTTTTTCCATTCGCCGTGAACGCAAATCTTTCTCTCAGTTATTCACCATCTGCTTTTTTCTTTTTTGCTCATCAATAACTTTCGCACAGCGCGGCGTTAATTACCCCGTAGCGACTGTCTCCGCCGCCAGCTATGAAGCTAATGCGGCGGTTGCCCCTGAAAGTATTGCGTCCTCTTTCGGAACGAATCTGACGACAGTGACGATGGCTGCAACCGACACAAATCCCAATACACGAGCGATTGAGCTTCCAACCAATTTGGGTGGTACGACGGTTCAGGTAAATAATGTTCTTTGCGGCCTCCTATATGTCTCGCCTGCGCAAATAAATTTCGTCATGCCAGAAGAATTAGGTGAGGGAACGTTTCTCCTGACGATCAATGCTCTCAATGGTACACAGGGAGGCACAGTAAAAGTCTCACGCGTCCAACCATCCATTTTTTCCATGAACAGTGACGGTCCAGCCAGCGTCGTCCGCGTCAAAGCCGATGGCACGCAACAATATGAAACACTCGCTCAATTGGATACCGCAACCAATCGAATGATTCCCAAACCGATAGATTTAGGCTCCCCGGCCGAGCGCGTATTTCTAGAAATCTATCTAACTGGTATTCGGCAAGCGCAGGATGAAAACAATGATGGAAATTTGAACGAACATGTAGCTGTCATCTTGGGCGGAAAATCAATCACTCCCTCGTATGCCGGAAAGCAAGGATTTTTTGCTGGAGTGGATCAGGTCAATGTCGAGATTCCGCGCACCTTAATTGGTGCAGGCAAAATCAATTTATCCATTTACAGCAATGTCACGACCTCCCCCGCAACCAGTGCAGGCTTCACGTCGAACACTGTAGAACTAGAACTCGCTCCTTCGAAAAGCGCGACGCCCCCGACCATCAACAATATCAGCCTGACTGCTGCCACCGTTGGCGAAACTCTTACGATAACAGGAACAGGCTTTTTATCTGATAACAAAGTCACCTTCGGCGGCATTAAAGGCGATGTTGAAACTGCAAGCGCGACACAGTTGATTGCGCGCATTCCTTACGGCGCAAAATCCGGTAAAGTTAAAGTAATAAACGCACAAGGCGAAGCTGTCGGTTCAAACAATCTGCAAATTACAACTTCTTTGAGTGGAATAATCGAAACTTCAACAGAATCTGAGGTGATGCCTTTCCCGCTGCAAAACATCACCGTGCGGATCGCCGGAACAACGCTTTCGGCAAAAACCAATGAAACGGGAAAGTTTTTCATCAGTAACCCTCCAACCGGAGAGATCACGCTAGAAATTGATCCGAGTGCCTTCCCACTTAGCGGACATTTTCGTGCCGCGACAATGAAAACAACGATTCAAGCCGAACGCGACAATGCTTTGCCGGCAACAACTTGGCTGACTGGCAATGGACTAATTATTCCTTCGCAGCCTGTTGCTTCGAATGTCATCACGGGAATTCTGACGGACACAGATGGAATAACACCTGTCCCAAATGCCTTGATGCGCGTTGTACAAAGCTCACGGCTCGAAGATCAAACAACCGTCACGGACAGCAACGGTTGTTATATTTTCCGCAACGTTACTGGTGGTACTGTCATAGCAGAAGCCATACGCGCCAATGGAAAGGTTCTACAAACATCTCAAGTAACAACGGGACAAATTACGGAAAACAAGTCCAGTATCGTCACGCTTGATCTGAGCCTGAAGGATGCGCCAGCCAATCGCAAACCAATAATTATCGCGCCAGAAACTGCAACACTAAAAGTTACCCAGTCGCTGGATATTCCGCTTTATGTCGCTGATCCTGATCCTCGGGATTCATTACAAATCACGGCAAGTGGAATGGAGGATGTCTCCATTATAGCTGGAACCACCGGAGCCTATACGCTGCGTCTCAAACCTTCAAAAGCTGGCACTTTCCCGATTGAAATAAAGGCAATAGACTCACAGGGAAATCAAGCTACGAACATTATTTCCGTGATTGTAACCATTCCATCAAACCAACCCCCATATATCTCTAACCCATTCCAAGAGGCTGTATTAGCAGGCTCTCAGCTATCTTTTAATGTTACAGCTGGAGACCCTGACAATGGTCAGATAGTGCAGTTGATTGCAACAGGATTACCTGATGGAGCTACTTTCACTACAACCTCATCCACCACTGGTGTAAATGGAGTTTTCAAATGGACTCCAACCACTAATCAAGCCGGGTTTTATAAAATAACTTTTACCGCGAAAGATGATGGATATATTCCTCTATCAACCACAAGTTCTACGAACATAGATGTACGCTTGCCCGTCATTGCGCCTACCGCACCTACTGGATGGCAAGCATTTCGGGGATTCTATACTGACGTGTCAGCTATCACTTCAAGTGATGAAGACAATACTATCTATCTTGGTAACTTTGATAAAGGTATATATAGCGGATGGCCAGAAGGGTTCTTCTTTTTGACGGCATTTGATCTCGGGATACCAAATAAGGGAACCGCCCGCTCTATCGCCGTTTCTGACGATACAAAGTTAGCAGCAATTGATGGGGAAGGTGTATATCGTAACACAATAAAAACCTCACTTAGTACACCTGATGCATTTTCGCGCCTAACAGTTACTAACGGCATTTTCTTTTATTACAGTAAAAATGGTGGAGAAGCTTTATATTCTAGCGACAAAGGGGTTACCTGGTCAGCACTAAGTATAAGTAAGTTTATTTCGGATGGAAAGAATGTTAACTATGCTCAAGGAACTGATGGCAAAATTTATAAAATCTCCGCTACGGGTAATATCATTACAAAGACGCTAACTAATCTCCCTCCATCCGATATACCACAAGCTGTTGCTTGCACAACGAATAAATGTTTTGCTGCTACTGTAGTGCCTAACGCAAACAATAGTGTTACCTATATCTCGTCAGATAACGGAATCAGTTGGGAGAAGATCACCAATCTTCCTATGGCGAGTTACACTGCACTTTTTGGTTTTGATAAATCGCTTTTTGCTAATACCGATAAAGGTGCATTCAGCTCCGAAGATGAAGGTGCAACTTGGGTCAAGATGACATTGCCTTCATTTGAGACAATAACAGTAAATTCTCAATTTATAATTGCCTTATCCAATGGCGGAGCGTATATCAAGCCCTATACCTTAACTCAGCCCGTTACCTCTCAAGAAGTGGGTAGCTTCCCTCAAAGCAACATTAAAAAATTGGTTACTCCTGCCTCCGTAAATATTATGGCTTTTGATAATTCAGCAATATTCATCGGCACAAACGGTAAAGGCGTATTACAGTCAAAGGATGGAGGATTGAGTTGGGTAGAAATTAATACTGGAATAACATTTGTCAATAATGATAAAAAAATCTCCTCGCTTACTAAAATCGGCGATAAACTATTTTGTGCAACTTCTACAAATGAAACAACGGGTCTGCGTCCAAATTTTGTTTCAACAGGAGGAGTTTTTACCTTACCACAAGGTAGTGAAAGCTGGTCACTTTTCAAGAGTTTTTCTACAAACTTGGCGCCAGCGGGAAATTTTATTATTGGTGAATATAAATCTGAACCATTTATTTACTATTCTCAATACCTTGATACGCATTTAGACTGGACAGGCAGTCATTTTCTTCTTCCTTATGATAAGGTTTCCTCCTTACTCGAATTAAATGGTGAAATGTATGTTGGACTTTCCGATATAAGCTCTTTGTCATTTACTCTTGCTAAACACAAATCATCAATTTATAAGCTCAATGCCGCAAAACAATTTAGCAATATAAGTTACCCAGTTACTCTTCCTTCTTCTATAATAAGCACCCCTATACTAGAAATGGCATCGATGAATTCAACTCTGTATGCGATTGATAAAGATATATCTTTTAGCTCTGATTTTGGAAAAACCTGGAAACACCTTGGAATAAAAGTACTCACCGATCATTCAGCAAGATCAATCGTTAACATCGGTAATAAATTAGTTATCAGCTGCTCAAAAGGGTTATTGGTAAGTACTGACCCGCAAAAAACCTGGCAGTTAGTTCCACTTAACTTGGATAACAATGTTATAAAGAAACTGTTTACGAACGGTACAGATTTATTCTGCCTAACTGAGGATGGTTCAGTCTATCAGGTAAACGGGTTATAAAAGAATTGCATTACCTAAAATAGCTACCAGATGAAATCATCTGGTAGCTATTTTTTATTCATCAACCTACTTTTTCAATCAACGTCACCGTCCACCAACCACCCTTCGCTCCATTCATCAATGCCGCCCAATACCACGAAGAAACGTCAGTCCAATTCTTCCCTTCGGCATCAAAAATTCGTTCGCGAACTTTGAGCGTTTGATCTTTTCTAATTGCCAGGCTACAGCCCCAGCGGTTGCCTTTTTCGTCTACAAAAATTGGCTGCGGCTTAAGCTCGTAGCCTGATCCTTTTAGGCAATCTGCCGCTGGATGCAGCATTCTGGTGGCTTCTGTCACCCAGCGGACGGCGTACTCTTTTTCGCCGTCGCTGAATTTTCCGATGCGTCCGGGGAAATCTTTTTCGAAACGTAATTCGCCTTGTGAATGCGACAGCTCTTGCATCGCGCTCACATCTAAGGCGGTAGCCCAACCGGGAAATTCTGGCGTGAATTTTTTATGATCTGCGCTGGTCTTGAGCCACGGAATTGCGGAGGCTAAGAGGCAGGCGAAGATAAATAGTTTGGCATTTTGCATACGATTTTTTCGGTGAAAAATGTTTGATGAATTGTGCGATGTAAACTATTCCGAGCGCAGTCAACGCAAACGCTACGATGCCGATATATGCATGAACATTGTCTGGATTCAGAAAATCCGGCAAGGTAACAATGCGCGCTTCGAGATAAAATAAGGCTGTTGCGCGAAAAATATTTCCGAGAATTAAGACAGGTAATGTCGCCAAAGTTAAGAGCACCGTTCGGATAAAATTCAGCCGAAAATATTCAGCCAGCACGAACGCCAGAAAATATCCGGCCCACAACATTTTGATTCCGCTGCACGGAGCGTCAATTGAAATCGTTGCGGTGTTCCAAACCAAACAGGTTCCTTCACGTTGGACGGCTAAACCGGAAAGTTGCAGTAGCGGAGCCGTCACTGCGCCGACGACTACGCGCAACGGATAGCCCAGGTAAAATTGCAGTGAAGGAATTAACGGCAGCGATAACAAAAAAAGACCAATGCTTGCAGGGTTCAGCGACTTTCCGCGCAATAAAATATTCAGCGTAACGGCGAGCGTAATCACAGCAATTCCGGCGCGAAGAATCGGTGGCAAAAAATGAAATGTAGCCGCATACGTCAAAATGAATCCTGCCGGAATCATTAAATTTGCCGTAGTCAAAATTCTCCGACCACGGAATAAAAAATAGATTCCGGCGACGATGGCCAGCAATCCCCACCATTCTTCTTCGCTGCCGGAAGTCACGCGCAGCGCGTACCATTGCCACACGTTCCAGAACGCAAGCAATTCTAAACCTAGAATTATGAAGATTTTTTTCATACAGGAAGCATGGAGTACGAGCTTCAGCTTGGTTTTACAGTAGCGAGAAGTACTACCAAGCTAAAGCTTGTACTCCATGCAACGACTTTGACGCTGACGAAAAAGTACGAATAAAAGCACTGCGCCAACGACCATAATTAATGCCCACGTTTCCGGCTCTGGAATCGTTGGAACCGAATTTGAATCCACCGGATCAAGTCCAGCGCGTTCATACTGCGCCTGCGTTTCGAGTACGACTGCACCAGTCACAGAAGTCACCAACTGATACGAAGAGGCTAATTTAATTGCTTCATCCGTATGTTTCGACGTCATTCTTCCAACTTCGTCGTTCGCCCATAAACGCGCCAAATGGCTGGAAGTTTCTGAAGCGGCAATTTGATTAGCTCCGGTTTTAATTTCGCGTTTGGCGACAAAAGTTTTTTGCGTTCCGT
>JAYTCQ010000322.1:0-6719 GCA_043736395.1 Blastocatellia bacterium
TTTAGCCGGGTCTTATGTAACCTCTAAAAAATGGTCTAGTCGTTTAAGTAAAACGTCGACAGCTGCGTTTTCAATGCTGCTCTGTAGCAGTTTGACAAACCTGACATTAGAGTTTTTGAAGGCGAAAAATCTTTATAATAATTTAGCTCTTTTCAGTGTTTTAGTGCTTTTTGCCTGGACTTATTTTTTGATTCCAACCTTTTCGTTATGGGCTTTATCGGCACATAAAAAATCGAAATTATTCCAGTCCCAAAGGTGCGCTAAGTATTTATGGATTGGGTTAGCGTATGCGGCAAGTTCTTCAATCTCTGGTTTGCTATATTTGTGTATCTCACAGTTTGGCAGCACGATCTTGATTGCGGCTATCCCAATCATTGGAATGTTTGTCAGCATTAGTTACTACGTCGTAAAAAATGAAGCAGCCAATCAGCTCATGCAAAAAAAGAGAGCTGAAATGGGGGAACGTGAAGCGCAGTTGGCAGCGGTGCACTTACAAGAAATGCAGGAAAGCGAAGAACGCTTCCGCAGTGCATTTGATCATGCTGCGATTGGGATGGCATTAGTGACGACCACAGGAAAATTCCTTCAGGTGAATCATTCTCTCTGCCAGTTTTTGGGTTATAAAGAGGCCGAACTTCTGACAATGAGAATTGATCGGTTATCCAATACCGATGGAATAGAGAAAGCTCAAGTTGTCACGCGGGAACTGCTCGAAGGTAAAAAGAAAATTGTTCATCTTGAAAACACCTTATATCACAAGGATGGGCATGAGGTGTGGGTGCTCATTAGCTCTTCGTTATTTATCGAATCCAAGCATCATACCAAGTGCCTGATTCTTCAAATTCAGGATATTAGTGATCGCAAACGTGCTGAAGCACAATTGGTATATACGGCCTTTCACGATAGCTTAACCGGGTTGCCGAATCGTCAGCTTTTTTATGATCATTTAAAACGCGCCATGGGTTGGGTAGAGCGTCATCCAAACCAATTTTTTGCCGTCATGTTTTTAGATTTTGATCGGTTCAAAATTATCAACGACAGCTTAGGGCATAAAGCCGGAGATGAATTATTGGTCACGATTGCGCGTCGTCTTGAAACGGCTTTGCGTCCCAGTGATGTTGTGGCGCGTCTTGGCGGTGATGAATTTACAATTCTGGTTGAAGGCCTGACCCATCCGGAAGAAGCTATTTTACTGGCTGAGCGATTACAACAGGAATTAATGAAACCCATTCAACTGGCCGGAACAACTGAAGTCACGACCAGTGCCAGCATTGGCATCACTTTCAGTACAATTGGGTATCATCATCCTGAAGAAGTAATCCGTGATGCCGATATCGCAATGTATCGCGCCAAATCGTTAGGGAAAGCTCGTGCTGTCGTGTTTGACGCTGCGATGCATGCGAAGGTATCCGCACAATTACAGCTTGAAAATGATCTTCGTCGAGCCATTGAAAGAAAGGAATTTTTCTTACTTTATCAACCCGTAGTTTCTTTGGCAGATGGAAAATTAGTTGGATTCGAAGCAATTTTGCGCTGGCACCATCCAATGCGTGGAGTTGTTAACGCCGGAGAGTTTGTCCGTGTAGCGGAAGAAAACGCGATGATCGTTCCGATTGGACGGTGGATGATTGAAGAAGCCTGTCGTCAAATGTTCATTTGGCAACAACTAACGAATGCTTCTCAGCCTAAACCATTGGTGATGAGTGTTAACCTTTCGGGGCGTCATTTTGCGCAGGGAGACGTCGTTGATTTTATTACGCAAACTCTGCAACAGACGGGGCTGGCAGCGAAATATCTAAAACTCGAAGTTAAGGAAAGTGTGCTGGTCGAAAATTTAGAAGCTACGATTTTAATGCTCAATCAATTACGAACACTGGGCGTCAAATTGAGTATGGATGATTTCGGGACGGGATACTCTTCACTCAGCTATCTGCACCGATTGCCCGCAGACACTATTAAACTCGACAGCTCTTTTGTCCATCGAATCACAAAGAATGGTGATAATGCGGAAATTATCAGCACGATTATTTTGTTGGCTGATAAGCTGGAAATGCACGTGGTAGCGGAAGCGATCGAAACGCTTGAGCAATTAGAAGCCCTCCGACGACTAGGATGCGAATTCGGGCAGGGATATTTATTATCTCGTCCGATAGATGTTTCAGCTGCAACATCTATCGTCGAACAGTTTGACACCTGGAAAGCCTTCTCACTGCCTGCCGAAAATATTCCTGAAAAAGTATTTATTCAAGTTGCGGCGTAATTGTGAGACTCACATATTCACTGGATTCGTCGGCATTTTGAGAATGAATACGGTACTCGGCAAAAAGTTTTAAATCCGTCCGAAGCGAATGGAAAACGCTGCAATATTTCGAGAAAGATAAGTTGATTGCTCGTTCGACTTTCTCTGCGCTTAGTGATCCCCAAAGGTCGAATCGCGCGCGGATCGTATGAAAGTAACGAGGTTCTACGCTTTGCCGATCTCCATCCAGTTTGACCTCGAGTGCGGTCAAAGGCTCCCGCATTTTTTGCAAAATCAAAACCACATCAATTGCAGAACAGCTGCCGACTGATTCCAGTAAGATTTCCATCGGACTGGAACTGGTTTTCACGTTACCGTCAAAATTCGTTTCAAATCCTTGCGCGTTGCGTCCGGTAAATTTCAGCTCACCATTCCATTTTACGTTGGTAGAAATATCAGCCACAGTTTTCCATCCTTTAAAAAAATATAGAAATTTAGGAATCAGGATTCTATGTCAGATGTGACGAGGAAAGAAATCTTCTTAATTATTTTTGAATTGTAAAAGCTAGCGTGAAGTGGAGGGAAAATTTGGCTGTGGACTATTATGATGTAATGCAATTGCCGTTGACAGTGTTTGTCATTAATAGAATGGAAACGCAAAGAACTTTGGCAAGATTACAGCAGCGGTTATGAGGACGCTGTAAGCACTTAAGCTTGAACGCAATCCCGAGATATAGAACTTTTGCCACTAATTTGTTACAAAAGTACCCACCTCAGATATGCGCAATATAATTCAATGATAAACAGCTGTCAACAATTATAAACACTCTTGTGCTATTCCGCTGGCTTGAATTTTTTGAGATACTGTCGCCTCTTAATTATTGAGGTGATAGGTTATGAATATTCTGGTAACTGGCGGAGCTGGCTATATCGGGAGTGTAATGGTTGAACAGGCCATTGCATCCGGTCATCGTGTTGTGGTGTATGACAGCTTAGAGCTTGGCCATCAAATGGCTGTACATTCTGAAGCTATTTTGGTTCAGGGCTTTGTTCAGGATAAAGAAAAATTAGTAGCAGCTTTTCGTGAGCATCAAATTGAAGCTGTCATTCACATGGCAAGCTATATCGTAGTCAGTGAATCAGTCAAAAGCCCGCAAAAATATTTTAATAATAATATCAGCGCCAGCCTGGTTTTGTTGGATGCAATGTTGGAAGCCGAGGTGAAGAAGATCGTGTTTTCTTCGACGGCGGCTGTGTACGATTTAATTCCTACGATGCCAATTCGAGAAGATGCTCCGCTGCGCCCTAGTAACCCTTACGGCGAAACGAAACTGGCGTTTGAGCGTGCTTTGAAATGGTATGCGGATGCCTATGGAATTCGTTACGCGATTATGCGGTATTTCAATGCCGCCGGAGCCAGTGAGCGTTACGGCGAAGCTCACGACCCGGAAACGCATTTGATCCCCTTGATCTTGCAGGTGGCGGCAGGCAAAATGCCGCAGATCAAAATTTATGGTGAAGATTACGATACGCCTGATGGAACCTGTATTCGTGACTATGTACATGTGCAGGATTTAGCGCAGGCTCACATGCTGGCGCTGAAAGTTATTGAAGGAAAGAACGAAATTTATAATCTGGGCTATAACAATGGATATTCCGTAGCTGAGGTGGTAGAGATGACGCGCCAAGTGACAGGGTGCCGGATTCCAACAGAACGCGCAGAACGTCGCGCGGGTGACCCGCCGATCTTGATTGCAAATTCAGATAAAGCTACATTGGAGCTGGGATGGATGCCGCAACATAGTGAATTGGATAATATTATCCAGTCTGCGTGGAAATGGCGTCAGGTGAATCCGAATGGATATGCAGAATAAAAATTCGCACCACGGAAATTGGTCGTTTATACGTTTAGCACTCTAATAATCTATGCGAGTTATCAGTGGAATTTATAAAGGCAGAAAACTAAAAGCGCCGGAAGGAATGAAGGTTCGTCCAACTTCAGACCGCTTGCGGGAAACTCTATTTAATGTCATTTCAAGTGGCGTCAAAGGCGCACGCTTCGTGGATATTTGTGCAGGTACGGGAGCCGTGGGAATTGAAGCGTTATCACGCGGAGCTGCGCACGTGACGTTCATTGAGCAGAATCGTCATGCCGCGCAGGTTCTCGAAGATAATTTGAAAAATTGCGGCATCAGTGAAAATTTCAAAGTTATTCACCGCGAAGCGATTACGACACTCAAATATTTTAATCAACATTTTTTGCAATTCGATTATTTCTATTTGGATCCACCTTACGACTCAGACCTGTATTCACAGGTGCTGTGGACTTTAGCGAAAAGTAAGTTAATTGCCGAAGAAGGTTTGGTGATTGTCGAGCATCGTAAAAAAGTTGAGCTGCACCCGAACTACGATCACCTACGTCCCTATCGTGAAATTGAACAAGGCGACTCCACTCTGACATTTTTTAGTATGGAAAGAGGGATTGCTTGAAGAAGTTCGCAGCAGGAAAGTTCGCAGTTCGCAGACTCTGGTGAACTACTCTTACTGCGAACCGCGAACTAATGACTGCGAACTACTCCTATGCTCAGACGCGCTATCTATCCAGGTTCTTTCGATCCCGTAACTTGCGGCCATCTTGATATTGTTGAACGTGCCAGCCACCTTTTTGATGAAGTAACCATTGCCGTACTCATCAACGTCAGTAAGACCTCGATGTTTACAGTCGCTGAACGTGTCGAGATGCTGGAAGAGGTGATCGCTGAGCGTTTTGCGAATGTTCAAGCGAAAGTAAAAGTTGCTACCTTTGGCGGATTGTTAGCCGATTACGCCATTGCCCAAGAAGCGCATGCCGTCGTACGCGGCATTCGCGCAATTTCCGATTACGAATACGAACAACAAATCGCCTTAATGAATCGTCGCCTTGCTCCTAAAGTTGAGACAGTATTTTTAATGTCAGCACAGGAATATTCTTACCTGAGTTCGCGCCTTGTCAAAGAAGTCTTCACCTTTGGAGGCAATATTGACGGCCTTGTTCCTGATCTGGTAATTCAAAAAATGAAGGCGAAAATAGTTCGCAGAAACAAAAGTTCGCAGCAGGATTAGTTCGCAGTTCGCAGTATTTTCTTGAGAACTGTCTTTACTGCGAACCGCGAACTGACAACTGCGAACTTCTTTCTTACTGCGAACCGCGAACTAATCCTGCTGCGAACTTCTTATGTCTTTTCCTCTTTCACATCGCGCTCGTGCCACGAAACTTTCCTCCACTTCTGCGGTCGTAATGGCGGCGGATAAGCTGCGCGCACAAGGCATCGAAGTCATAGACCTCGGCGTCGGCGAGCCTGATTTTACAACTCCTGAAAATATCAAATCTGCGGCGCAGGTCGCGCTGAATGAGAACTTCACGAAATATACTTCAACCAGTGGCATCGCTCCACTGCGTCAGGCGATTTGCGATTATATGAATTCGCATTTTGGATCTGATTACACACTTGATCAATGCTGTGTGACGGTCGGAGGCAAACAGGGAATTTTCAATGCTGTGATGGCGCTGATTAATCCTGGAGACGATGTCCTCCTCGAAAAACCATGCTGGGTTTCGTTCCCTGAAATCGTACATTTTGCGGGCGGCAACGTAGTCTCAATTGACACCGAACCCACCGATTTTCATCTGACCGCAGAACAAGTCAAAGCTGCAATTACACCAAATTCAAAATTACTGATTATCAATTCTCCGTCGAACCCTACAGGCAGAGTTATCGCTCCCGACGAATTCAAAAAAATTGTCGAAATCGCTGCTGCGAATAATATCTGGATCATTTCCGACGAATGTTATTTGCAATTTGTGTACGCGCCGAACGAACCATTTTCAGCCGCTTCGTTGCCTTTAGAATTGCGCGAACGAGTGTTGATTGTCGGCTCTCTTTCCAAGACGTACGCGATGACCGGGTGGCGCGTCGGCTACGTTTTGGGCAATCGTGAATGGGTCACAGAAGTGCTGAAAGTGCAGAGCCATTCAGCGACGCATACAGCTTCAATTTCACAACGCGCGGGGATCGTCGCGCTGAATGATTCGCAGGATTCGGTCGCGGCAATGCTCGCGGAATATCAGCTTCGCGCCGATTGGTTAATCCCGGCGTTGAATGCCATCGAAGGCATTCAGTGCAGCCATCCCGAAGGCGCATTTTATGCGTTCCCAAACGTGAAAAAGTTGATGAAAAATTGCGGATTTAATACATCGAAGGAAGTCGCCGATGAACTGCTGCATAAATACGGTGTAGTCGTCACAGACGGCGGAGCCTTCGGCGCAGAAGGCTATCTGCGATTGTCATACGCTAATTCAATTGAAGCGATCAAAGAAGCAGTCGCACGAATTCAACAAATGGTTCGAGCGCGCTGATTAGGTGCCTCTATTGACAAAGGCAGTGCAGACGAGTAAATTCGCAACTTCGATTTGACGCGGGGTGGAGCAGCCTGGTAGCTC
>JAYTCQ010000323.1:0-46974 GCA_043736395.1 Blastocatellia bacterium
GGATGTAAAACGGAATGGTGTTATTCCAATCAACAAGTTCTGCAGCAAATTTGCGTCCGGCAGAATTTACTGCTATCCATTGCATCAGCGTTGTTTTGCCAAAACCAGCATTGCCACGCACTAATAGCCTACGCGAAGTTGCCAGCACACGATCAACAGGCAGTACAACTCTTGCTTCATCCTCATCGTCCGCATTCTCGCCGTTTTCTATTTCAGAAACTTCATTGATTGACCTTGCAGAAAATGCACTCTGTGTCAGCTTTTGCTCAACCGATAAAGTCACATAAGCAACACTGAGCTTATGACGTTTGCTAGCTTTGGAAACATCTACACCAAAGAGTTGCAATTCATCTAAGCGACGAATTACCGAAAGCAAATAATCCTCTTCAAATTTTGCTGCGACGACCTCTACATTTACTTGCCGACTTTGCTCACGAATGCGGCGCACTTCTTCCAGAATTTTCGTAGTGATATTGATCAGATGTGTTTCACGCTTAAGAATTTCGGCAAAGGTACGCTCGTTAAAAGATGGCAATTGTGTAGCAATATCAATAATCGAACGGCTGGTCTCAGAAATCGCGCGATTGAAAAATTCGCGTTCCGGTTCTGAAAAATCCCGCACAGCCTTAGGCTGAAATTGGAGCAAGTGTGAGGTCAAAGCTGCTGGTTCTAGATTGCGTGCCGTCAGAATTTCAGGCGTTAAATCCGCATTTTCTAATGTGTCGGTTAAAGTGCTGACCAATTCTTCTTTTCGCTCATCCGAAAAATTGACTTGCTCGGATTCAAAAAGGGGTAGCAAATTTTCTGCAACCTTTTCACCGATTGCTTCAAATTGGCGTTTACCATTTTGCTGAGCTAATACGTCTTCAGTTTTCTTCTTGAGAAAATCAACAATGTCACGAGGCATTTCTTCTGCCCACGTATTTTTCAACCAAAATTTTAGAATTGATTTGGCAACGGCTGGACCTAACAACAACATTAACGAAGTGATTACTGGCATTAAAATACCTCTGAAAAGCTAAAAATTGCTGACGACAACTTATTCTGCCTTTTCCCTCTTAACCTGTACAGCTTTTTAGTCTCGCTATGCCATTAATAGTATGGATATGTTTGGCTACCACATCATCAATAATTTTATAACATCAGTCGTGCAAAATTGGTTCAAATCACTGCGACAACTGTACAATGATTCTTTTTGGTCATATCGTTTTACACAAAACAACGCGCCTTCAATGTCACGGTGGCGGAATGAAGGCGCAAACAATATTTCGAGCGAATATACGACAGTAGCGCGACCAGAAGGAAGAACTCTATGAAAACCATCGAATTACAAATCAATGGAACCCGTCAGCGCGTTGACACGGCAACAGATCGTACGCTGCTGAGTGTGCTGCGCGACGATCTGGATTTGACCGGGACGAAATACGGCTGCGGCGAAGGACAGTGCGGCGCTTGCACTGTGCTGATTGACGGACAGGCGACACGTTCATGTTTGACGCAGGTTGACAACGTCGCGGGCAAGCAAATTACTACCATCGAAGGCTTGGCGCGTAACGGAAAGCTGCATCCATTGCAGGAAGCTTTTCTCGCCGTAGACGCGATGCAATGCGGGTACTGCATTCCAGGCATGCTGATGAACGGCGCGGGGCTGCTGAAAAAAAATGCGCATCCGACCGAAGCCGAAATTACGCACGCGATGGAAGGCAACATCTGTCGTTGCGGCAGTCATCCACGCATTCTTGAAGCCATTCGCCGCGCGGCTCAGGGAGGTGAGAAATGAACAATTCATTTGATGAAATTTTCGAGCTTGAACCTGAACGTTATGAATTGTCAGCCGCGCCAACGTATCGCTTTGAAATGGCGCGCCGCGATTTTTTTAAGGCGCTGGGCTTTGGGCTTTTAATTGTGATGGCTTTGGATGAAGCCGAAGCGCAGCAGGAATCAGGCGGCGCTCGTCGTAGCGGTGGTAATGCCGCGCCACAGGATATTGGCGCGTGGTTACACGTTGGCGAAAACGGCGTCATCACGGTTTATACCGGCAAGGTCGAAGTCGGTCAGGGCATCCGCACTTCGCTGGCGCAGGTCGTAGCGGAAGAGTTGCGCGTACCTATCAGCGCAGTCACGATGGTGATGGGCGATACCGATTTGACGCCTTATGACGCGGGTACATTTGGCAGCAACACTACGCCGCAGATGAGTCCGCGACTGCGTCGTGCTGCCGCCGCTGCGCGTGAGGCGTTGATTGATATGGCGGCGGAACAGTTCAAAGCCGAACGCGCTACATTGCTGGCAGAAAATGGTCGCGTAACAAATCCGGCGACCAAACAATCCTCCAACTACGGTCAGTTGACGAAAGGGCAGAAGCTCACAAAAGTGATGAGTGACAACACGCAACTGACACCACCAGAAAAATGGCGTGTGGCAGGCAAGCCAATTCATCGCGTTAACGGACTCGATATTGTCACGGGGAAACATCAATACACTTCGGACATCAAACGCCCGAATATGTTAACGGGCAAAGTGCTGCGACCTGCGGCGAACGGGGCGACGCTGGCTTCGTTTGATGCAAAAGCAGCGGAAAAATTGCCAGGCGTGACGGTCGTGCGCGATGGCGATTTTGTGGGTGTGACTGCTCCCGATACGCAACAGGCTACGAAGGCACTCGCGGCTCTTCGCGCGGAATGGAAGACTACACCGCAACCATCGGCATCGGAAATTTTTGATTACTTCAAACGACAACCTGCGCAATCGCAGGGCGGCAATGCAGGTGCAAATGCGCGTGGATCAATTGCCGAAGGGATGGCGGCAGCACAACAAAAATTGACGGGGCGTTATGAGGTAGCCTACATCGCGCACGCGCCGCTCGAACCGCGCGCTGCGATTGCCGAGTGGCAGGACGGCAAGTTGACTGTCTGGACGGGTACGCAACGACCATTCGGTGTGCGCAGTGAACTCGCCGCTGCATTTCGCATTCCTGAAGATCGTGTACGCGTAATCATGCCCGACACCGGATCAGGTTATGGCGGCAAGCATACAGGCGAAGCGGCGATTGAGGCGGCGCGGTTGGCAAAGGCCGCAGGCAAACCCGTGCGTCTGGTCTGGACACGCGAAGAAGAATTTACCTGGGCCTATTTTCGCCCTGCCGGATTGATTGAAATCAACAGTGGCGTTGATGCGGATGGTCGCGTGACGGCGTGGGAATTTCACAACTACAATTCCGGTACGGCGGGTATTCGCGGCGTGTATGAAGTGGCGCATCAAAAAGTCGAATTTCACAACACAGGTTCGCCATTGCGGCAGGGTTCATATCGCGCGTTGGCTTCGACCGCAAATCATTTTGCGCGTGAAGTTCACATGGATGAATTGGCTGCAAGCTTGAAAATGGATCCGCTGGAATTTCGTCTGAAAAATTTGAAAGACGAACGCATGCGAAACACGCTGAATGCGGCGGCAAAAGCGTTTGGCTGGGGCACAACTAAAGCGGCTGAAGATCACGGATTCGGCATCGCGGGTGGATTCGAAAAATCCGGTTATGTTGCCAATTGTGTAGAGGTCGCGGTGAATCGCGCCAGTGGCAAAGTCCGCCTCGTGCGCGTCGTGACGGCGTTTGAATGCGGCGCGATTATCAATCCCGATGGGTTGAAACATCAGGTCGAAGGATCAATCATTCAGGGCATTGGCGGCGCTCTGTTTGAAGCCATTGATTTCGCGGACGGGAAAATCCTGAACCCGCGTTTTTCGAAGTATCGTGTGCCGCGTTTCAGCGATCTGCCGAAGCTGGAAACAGTGTTGCTGGATCGGCGCGATTTGCCGTCAGTAGGCGCGGGCGAATGCCCGATAGTCGCGCTGGCTCCCGCCGTGAGTGGAGCAATTTTTATGGCGACCGGACAGCGACTGCGTTCGTTGCCACTGGCTCCAAAGGGAGTAAAATTTAGAGAGGGGAAACAATCATGAAAAGACGATCAACGGTTCTGATGCTGGCGTTTTTGCTGCAAACAATTTTTGCGTTTGCGGTTCTTGCTCAAACAACATCGGCGGTACTGCTCAAACATCCTGACAGTTTGTCGGCTACAGAATTTTCGCGCATCAGCCGTGATCTGTCAGAAGAGGGTGGATATTTTCGCTCGGATAATTTCACGTCCAATGAAACAGCCTATCTGACCGTAGTTGATAAGCTGCGGGAAATGGGCGCGACGGGTGGCGCTTATCTTGGCGTCGGACCAGAACAGAATTTCACGTACATCGCCAAAATTCGCCCACGCATCGCCTTTATCGTAGACATCCGCCGCCAGGCCGTCTTGCAACATCTGATTTACAAAGCAGCGTTTCATCTTTCGGCTGATCGTGTGCAGTTCATGGCACTGATGTTCAGCCGTCCGCTGCCCAAGGAAAAAGCGGTCGGGCATAATTCTCCGCTGAACGAGATTCTGGATTATTTCAGTCAGGCGGTGGCTGACGAACGCGCCTACGTTGCCAATCTTGCGTTGATTCGCAAAACGATCAAAGAAGATTTTCAGTATCCGCTTTCTGAAAACGATCAGAAGGGCTTGGAGTATGTCTATAGCACTTTTCGCGATGATGGGTTGCAGCTTAGTTATCGCAGCGGCACCAATAATGGCAGCGGCGGATTCGGGGGCGGTGGGCGTGGTAATGGACAGTTTCCGGTGCTGAAAGATTTGATTGCGCAGACCGACCTCAACAACAAGCCTGGTAATTTTTTAGCAAGCAATGAAAATTACGAATTTGTGCGCGGGATGCACCGGAAAAATTTAATCATCCCGGTGGTAGGCGATTTCGCGGGTAAAAAAGCACTGGCTGGTGTGGGCGACTATCTTCGCAAATATGGGCTGACGGTAACGGCGCAATACACCTCGAATGTTGAGCAATACCTTTTTGAAAATGACGTATTCGCGGCATTCGTTGAGAATGTGCGGAAGCTGCCAATCACGGAAAAGAGCCTTTTTATCCGTTCGGCTTCGGGGCGAAATCAGTCGCATCCGGCGCGGTTACCAGGACATCGCGCGGCGACGTTGTTACAACTGACGACCGTATTCCTGAAAGATTTCGACGCAGGGATTTATCACAATCATACTGATCTGGTGACTACGCATTACATCGCACCAGACAAACCGAAGCCTTGATTAAGCGGAGACGGAAAAAGAGTAGACAGTAGACGGGAGACAGTAGATTCCTTTTCAGACCAACTGGCTCATCGCTATTTTTCCCACCTGTCTACCGCCTCCCGTCTACTGTCTACTCTTTTTCCGTCTCTTCCGTTATTTCCGTTTGTTCCGTCATCTCTTTTAAAGGACAACATTATGAATTTCACTCGCCGGAAAATGTTAGCAGGGTTCACGGCCTCAATGTTTGCAGGCCTCAAATTCGCACATGCACAACAACCGCAAACGAAACCGCAGCCGCTTGATCTGAAAGATTACGTGCCAAAAAGCATGTTGCACGTCAAAGAAACTGCTGTCCCCAAAGCGCGCTTCCCTGTCATTGATATTCATACGCATCTGTCGTTCACCAATAATTCCGGTGCTGCGCCAAAGTCCGTAGCGCGTGTGAGTCCCGCTGAAATTTTGCCCGTGATGGATCGCAAAAATGTTCGCACGATGGTGAATTTAACGGGCGGCTATGGCCCGGCTTTGGAAGAAAGTTTACGCACGTGGCAACAACCAAACCCGAATCGCTTCATCGTTTTCACGGAGCCGTGGTTTAGTAAAATCGTCGAACCAAATTATTCGCAATTTCAGGGCGACCAAATTGAGCGCGCAAAAAAGCTAGGCGCCAAAGGCATCAAAGTCTTAAAAACTTTGGGACTGTTTTTGCGCGAAAATGTGACGACGGGAAAACTCATCACCATTGATGATCGCCGCTTCGATACGATGTGGGAAGCCGCAGGAAAAGCCAAAATGCCGATTGCGATTCACACGTCTGATCCCGAAGCTTTTTTCCTGCCGATTGATCGCACCAACGAACGCTTTGAAGAATTGAATGCGCATCCAAGCTGGTCATTTCACGGACAGGATTTTCCGAGTAATCGCGAATTGCATGAAGCACGTTTGCGCGTGATTGCGCGGCATCCAAAAACACATTTCATTTTGTTGCATGTCGGCAATGCCGAAGATTTATCGTGGGTGTCTGAATGGCTTAATAAATACCCAAACACTTCAGTTGAAATCGGTGCGCGCATTGGAGAACTCGGACGACAGCCACGCGCAGCACGAAAATTTTTTGATAAATATCAGGACAGAATTTTGTTTGGTACAGATGCCGTCCCGCAAGGCATCGAAACGCCACAACAACTTTTCGGCGAGAAGTTATATGAAATTTATTTTCGCTTCCTCGAAACCGAAGACGAATATTTTGATTACGCTCCGTCAGAAGTTCCGCCGCAGGGACGCTGGCGCATTTCAGGATTGGGATTACCAGAAAATATTTTGCGCAAGGTCTATCACCAAAATGCCGAGCGCATTTTAGGGATCAGATAAACGTAAATAACGCCATTTCATTCTTGATTTGAGCGTTCGACAAAACTTTATTCCGTGTTACAATTTTTCTATCCAACCTCAATTAGGCTGCGACTACGGTAGTTTTTGTGGCTGCACCGAGAACAAAGAAAACCTAAACGCTTCATCGCAAAATTTGCGAGGAGGGATTATGGATTGGACAATTATTGGTCTCAATTTTGTTTATGCCGTGCTAGGCGTGGTGTTGATGTATGTTTCCTACCGCGTCATTGATTGGTTAACACCGGATGTGAATTTTCCGTTAGAATTGAAAAACGGAAATATTGCTGTAGCGATTTTCATTGCGGCATTATTCCTGTCCATCGCCGTCATCATCGGAGGTGCACTCAATTGAAATCCTTCACAAAATTTTTGCTTATTACGGTGGCGATTTTTTCTGTCAGCAAGGCAATTCAGGCTCGCGTTGTCACAGATCGTCATGACGACACATTCCGAAAATATTCCAAACGATTTTTTGGCGTAGGCTTTGATTGGCGAATATTTAAAGCTCAGGGCATGGCGGAAAGCAATCTCAACTTGAACGCGAAAAGCTTTGTTGGCGCCCAGGGAATTATGCAATTGATGCCAACTACGTTTCAGGAAATCCGCTCAAAGAATCCTGAGATAAAAACGATCAATCACCCCGAATGGAATATCGCGGCGGGGGTTTATTATGATCGGCAATTATGGACGCAATGGCGGGAAGACGTAGATCAATTCGACCATAATCGTTTTATGTTGAGTAGCTACAACGCCGGACGTGGCACCTTAATGCGTGCGCAGGAGGTAGCGCGCACCAAAACGCTTGATCCGAAGTTGTGGCCCAGCATCCGCGCAGTCGCTCCCGAAGTCCCGCGCTGGCGGCATCAGGAAACGCTCGGCTATATTGAAAGAATCGAAGCTTTTCTTGAGCAAATGGACGATTCCGGTCGGATCGCGACGCGTAAATTAAACTGTGAAAATTGTCCTGATCAGACCGAATCACCACCCAAAGAATAACGATCAATACAAAATCTCTTTTTCACCTTTCTGAGCAATCAGCTTTTCAAAATGGGTAATAATTTTGTCGCGGCGCGCCATAATGGCTTTGATTTCAGAATTATTCAGATATTTTCTGGTAGCGTTTTCCACCTGACTCCTTTCCAATTTGCGCAGACGTGCCAGCAAGTTGCGATCACATTTTATAAGGTCTTTTTCATTCTTAATCTCGCTATAGAGTCGGAAGGCGCGACTGAAATCAATCATGTAAAGATTCCAGTCTGGGTCAATCAATATGTTGGTCAAATTTCGATCTGTATCAAACACCAACTGTGTAAACACACGGATGCGGTGCATTTGAGCGTTCCAGCTTTCAGGATAGGGCGGGCTGATCTTTTTCTTCATGCGATCCGCCTCATCCATTTGTACTTTCAGCCACCAGGTCAGCGAACCGGATTTTCCGTCTATCGTGCGTTCGACTGTTACGGGCATCATGTGCCCTAACCCAATCAGGCAGGCCAGTTCATAGGCGGCAATATTATATTTATACGAATCACGAAAATTTATTTCCGCTCCCCCCGACGCGAATTCCATTTTTGTTTTGGATTCGTCAATCGTCTGAAACCCGGCATCGTGCGTCAGCACGCCATCTGACAAGGTCAGACGTGAGGGCGCAGTAATTCCCTTGCTGGTTTGTTTTTCCTTGATGACCTTGGCGTTCAGTAGAAATTCTTTCATCTGCTCTACTGTCAGCTTAGGCGCTTCGGTGGGAGCCGCCGGTTGAGTTTGCCCGTAAACGACCGACATTTGAGCAGGGCAAGCAGCCAATAGGCAAAGGGAGATCAAGCAGATCAGTGCCGTAAACAAAAGACGGAACATATAACCTCCTTTTTGATTGACCAGAACCTTTCACGGCATTGTCAATCAACACAAATTGT
The DNA here is from genome assembly GCA_043736395.1 of Blastocatellia bacterium. Classification (GTDB taxonomy): domain Bacteria; phylum Acidobacteriota; class Blastocatellia; order RBC074; family RBC074; genus JAFDVL01. Next base: position 8,429 of record JAYTCQ010000323.1, read on the forward strand.
TTTACTGATAAATAAAACCCGTCGCTGCGAGTTTGATACTATTCTTTAGTGGTTAAATCGTAACCAAGCGGAGTAGTAATTTATCGCAGCACGTGCTTCCTAATGTAAGTACAAACAAAGGCTGGGGGGAGAAACGAAACTTATACCTCGCGGGAATATTTGGCAAGGATTATTCCAGCATTTCTGAAAATGAACATAAAATTTCGGCGCTGCCGTTTTTTTGGTTTCTTTCTTACCTTAGCGCTAGGCAGCACTGTCTTCATTGAGTAAAATATTCCTGCCACAAAGTATAGTCAGTAATAAAATGTGAGTTGGTCTTCGTAAATCAAACCGAGGTTGGCTGCATGAAAATCCTTACTTTAGGTAAAGTGTATTTACTCTTTTTTCTATTAGCACTAAGTTTGCCTCTTCCACTTAACAGCGCTGCCTCCTCGTTTGCTCTGCAAGCCAAAGCAGAGTGGTCGGCTGTCGCAAAGATCGTGGCGATTGGCGATATTCACGGTGCTTATGATGAGTTCGTAGCGATTTTACAGGAGCTTGGACTGATAGATCAGAAATTAAATTGGGCGGGCGGCAAAACTCATTTCGTCCAAACAGGCGATTGGTTAGATCGTGGAGTCCAGGATCGCAAGGTCTTGGACTTACTCATAAGTTTAGAGAAGCAAGCCGAAAAAGCCGGAGGCCGCGCGCATATCCTAATGGGTAATCATGAAGTAATGAACATTATTGGTGACTTACGTTATGTCACGAATGAAACTTATGCTTCTTACGCCTCGGATAAATCAGCCGAACTACGAGAAAAGACCTATGCTCGTTATCTCAAATATCGAGCAGCCAGAGCGGAACGAAATGTACCGCCGCAACTATTCAATCCTGATGAGAAATTCAAAGAAGAGTGGATGGCTAAACATCCGCCGGGTTATCTGGAACAGCGCAAGGCTTTCAGTGAATCGGGAATTTATGGACGCTGGATTAGTACTCGCAATGCAATCCTGCGGCTGAATGAAATAGTTTTTCTCCATGGCGGACTGACCGAAGAATTCTCGCGGTTAAGCCTGCGTGAAATCAATGAGAAACTCCGTCGTGAGCTGAAAACCTTTTTCGAAATGCGCGCAACGCTCATTCAAAATGGAATTCTGGATGACTCCCTTGATTTCGATGAAGCGCTGCAACAGGTCGCTGCCGAAATAAGTTATCAAAAAGCCAAAGGAGTTTCTCTTGAGCCGCAAGTGATCGCCGCGCTGAATCAGTTTCAGGCTGCCGGAAGCTGGTTAATGACAAATCCCACCGGCCCCTTGTGGTATCGGGGCTTAGCGCAGGAACCGGAAGAGACATTCAAACCGACGCTTGATCGGATCAAAGAAAACTTCAAAGCTAAGCATTTCGTGATTGGACACACACCGACTTTGAATGGGATCACCAGCCGTTTTTCATCCGATGTTTTTCTGATTGACACTGGTATGCTGCGTCGTTATTACAATGGCCGCTGCGCAGCACTCGTGATCGAAGGCGACAAATTCACTCAGGTTTATCCTAAGAACGGCCCCTGCGCCTGATGCTGAGAAACGATCCTGATATGGGCTGGGACATCCAAACAACTAAACACCTGCTGACCATCAGAAAAGAGGATTACATCAATGCCTCGTTGTTGTTCTTTTATCTTTTCCTGATCATCACTGCCCTGATGATTGGGAAATCGGTGAGTACAGCGTTATTCATTAGTAAGTTCGGCGCGCTGCAATTGCCGTATGCAATTATCTTCCAGACCATTCTGATTACGTTTCTAATTGCCCTCTACTTGCGACTCGCGCGCTTTATCCAGCCACCGTTATTGATCTCGCTCACCTTACTTCTTCTCGGTACAAATGCACTTTTATTATGGGGGCTGCTGCATTTCAATCTATCCGGGATCATCCCTGTTTTATATATGTGGGGCGGAATTTTCGGCGTCATTGCCCCGATGCAGGTGTGGACGATTGGCAATTATATTTTCAATACCAGAGAGGCGCGGCGCTATTTTGGGTTTATCGGAAGCGGCGGCATTTTGGGTTTTATCTGCGGCGGGTATCTCAGCAAAATGTTCGCACCACGATTCGGGGCGGAAAATTTATTGCCCAGCATCACTTTCTTTTGTTGCCTGGCAGCCGGACTGGTGCAAATCATCTGGAATCGGAATCTTGACCGCATTGAGGAATTACAAGCGGACACTTCAGAGATCAATGGCGTGATTAGCTTGAAACAATGCACCCTATACATCAGGAAATCGAAATATCTGCTGCTCATCACAACCCTTGTGACTATCGCTTCGCTCGCCACTAAAATCGTTGACGTACAATTTTCTGCCATCACCGAAAAGTTCATTCGCAACAAGGATGAGATGGCGGCATTCTTTGGTGGCGCCTATACCTATATGGGATGGGGCGCATTTTTCCTACAGTTATTGCTGGGGGGACGAATGATGGACAAGCTGGGCATCGGCGTTACGATTTTGATTTTGCCGCTCAGCTTATTAACCAGTTCATTCACCGCATTACTTTTTACCGGACTGTGGACAGCCGTACTCTTACGAATGAGCGATCAGGTCTTTAAGCATTCGATAGATAAATCCACCACGGAACTGCTTTACCTGCCGATCCCTTCCGACATTAAGTTTCAGGTCAAATCTTTCATTGACACAGTTGTCCTGCGCGCGGGAGATGGGTTGGCAGCACTGTTGTTGCTGTTATTCACCAACGTGATCCCACTTATCAATCGGTCGCGGCCCGGTTCGATCAGCTTATTGAATTTACCTGTAATTTGCCTGATGCTGTTTGTGGCGCTTCGCATTCGGAAAGAGTATCTGAATGTGCTGCGGCCTGAGGTCAAAAACCGGGGACTTGATCCGCAAAAAGTCTCACAATACATCTCAGAACCGACCACCTTGCAACAACTGAACGTCTATCTGGGCAGCAAAAAACCCGAAGAGATTGTTTCGGCACTGGACATTATGTCGCAGGGTGAGCAAAGAGAAGTACGACTGCTGCCGCATCTGCGCCAATTGATTCATCACGCGTCTCCCCCGATACGCTTGAAAGCATTACAAATGCTCTCCACTTTCAGTCCCGAATGTATCGTCCCGGAAGTGGAAGAATTGCTTACTGATTCCGACATAGAAATCCGTGCCGAGGCCGCGCGTTATGTCTATACTTATTGTCATACCGACCTGTTGACGCGCATCCAATCGCTGCCCGATTATCCAGATTACGTGATTCAGGGCAGCATCCTGCTGCATCTGCTGCAACAGGAAAAACCAGATAATTTGCCAGTGGCCAGAATCATTCTTGATGGCATGGTAGTCAATCGGGAAAAGAGCGGGAAGGCCGCACGCATTGAAGCCGCGCGGGTGTTAGGACTTGTCCCATTGCCGGTCAAATGGCACTGTCACTTGATTGATCTGTTGCAGGATGATGCGCCTGAAGTAATTAATCAGGCGCTCGAAAGCGCAGGCAAAAGCTTACACCATGAGTCCATTCCCTTTTTGCTAGAAGCCCTGCAAAGTCGCAGCACACAGGTTTCCGCGCGCACTGCACTGGTGCATTTCGGGACGCGTATTTTTGGCACACTGAACGACCATTTAAGCGATTTCGAAGTGAATGCAGAAATCCGCCGTCATATTCCGCGCTTGCTGTCGCGCATCGGGGGTCAGGAAGCGGTGCAGATACTGCTCAATTGTCTTGAGCAAAAAGATGTGACGATGCGTTATAAGATTCTCAAGGCGCTGAACCGGCTGCGCTCTGGCGATACAAAATTACTATTTGATGAGCGAAAAATTCTGAATCGGCTTTTTGCGGAACTGAAACTGTATTACCGTTACTCGCAACTGCTCCTGGCTTTCAATCCCTCGGCTCTACTGACCATTGAACCAGGAGCCAGACGACAAGATTTATTGACCACTTCGTTGTTGGAAAAACTGAAGCAAACGATGGAGCGAATCTTTCGACTGTTGGCATTGATTTATCCGCACGTTGACATCCATCAGTCGTATTATGGATTGCACAGTCCCCGCTTACAGGTCAGAGCCAACACAGTCGAATTTCTGGACAATCTGCTAAGCCCGGCCATCAGAAAATTCATCCTCCCTATCATTGACAGCAAAGTGACGCTGGAACAGCGCGTGAGAAAAAGCCGTGCGTTCTGGAAATGGAAAACGATTTCGCGCGAAGAAGCGTTGGCAGAGTTGAGCAGCACGTCAGACCCGTGGCTCTGCGCCTGCGCGATCTATGCGGTAGGGCAACTTAAATTGACGGGATTTTCCGACATCCTGAAAAAATTGGCGCAGACCCACGACCCGCTGATTAGCGAAACGGCGCAACTTGTGCTAAATCAATTGCCGTCCCCATCAGCCGGCGAAGATTTATATCCAGTTGTTTTCAGTTCATTTCCTGAGGTCGAATAAAGAGTCAGGATTCACCAAGGATTTGCCATGCTAACTATCCTCGAAAAAGTCATGTTTCTGCGCTATATTCCGCTTTTTTCCAACACCCGCACCGATAACCTCGCGCGGATAGCTTCGATCACCGAAGAAGTCGAATTCCGCAAAGGCGAGATTATTTTCAGAAATAATGACCCCTGTGATGCGATCTACTTCATCATCCATGGGGCAGTGCGTTTGCACCGTGATGACATTGATATTTTCATTGTTTCCGACAAAGAATCCTTTGGCGAGATGGAAGTCCTCAGCAATGAACCGAGGTTTGTAATGGCGACTGCGCTGGAAGATATTTCTGCTTTAAAAATCAGTAACGAAGATTTTTTCGATGTCATGGCTGACAATATTTCAATTGCTCAGGACATCCTGAAATTATTGGTCAAACGAATAAAAGTTTTGTTGGAAAATTCCAGAATGAGCTTAGTCTTCTGGCTCAAAGATGACTAAGGAATGAAAAAACTACTATCCACGATGTTCAGGTTAAGAAGGGAGAAACGAAGTACCATCTGCGTGATAAGTGATTGCCTTTTCTTCGTGACCTGATCTTCGTGGATAAGTTATTTTGTTTTTGATCCTAAAGAAAATTGTCGGTGAACCCGGTACTTTGAAATAACGGTTAAATAATTTCAGTAATCACATTCCCCAGCACTTCCGTCAATCTCTCTTCACGACCTTGATGCAAGAAGCTCAATGATTCCTGCTCAAGTCCTAATTGATGCAACATCGTTGTATGAATATCGCGCAGATGAACAGGCTTTTCGATAGCACGCAAACCAATCTCATCCGTTGCACCGTGAATAACTCCACCTTTGACTCCGCCTCCCGCCATCACCATTGTATAACCAAGATTGTGATGATCGCGGCCTTTGCTGCCTTCGGATTCTGGCGAGCGTCCAAACTCTCCACCAATCAAAACCAGCGTCGAATCTAACAACCCGCGCCGCTTCAAATCTGTGATCAAAGCCGCCATCGGCTGATCGGTTTGGGCTGCCATTCGCAAATGATTTTCTTCGATGTCGGTATGGGCATCCCATTGCAAATTGCCTGTTCCGCCACCTGAAACCGGACACACAAACCGCACTCCTTTTTCGACTAATCTTCGCGCCATTAAGCAGCGTCGTCCAAAATCATCCGTCAACGGTTTGCCGATTCCATACAGATCAAGTGTTTCCTGCGGCTCATTCGAAAGGTCAAAAATCGCCGGAGCTTCTGTCTGCATTTTGAACGCGAGATCATACGAATTTACCCGCGCTGAAAATTCCGTATCATCCGCCGCCATTTCCATTTGATTGAGTGTCTTGAGCAAACCCAGCGTTTTTCGGCGCTGATCCGTCGTCACACCTTTTGGCAAATCTAAATTTAAGACCGGGCGATTGCCGGGACGAAAATGCGTTGGTTGATAGACCGCCGGTAAAAATCCATTGGCATACATCGGCATCCCGGCCTCCTGCGCACCGTGCGGATCCGGCATTACGACATAGCCCGGCAACGATTCCGCTTCACAGCCAAGCCCGTACATCGCCCACGATCCCATGCTCGGAAAACCCGGAATGACGCGTCCAGTGAACAACTGATATTGCGCGGCAGAATGCACGACCATATCGCTGTGAACGGAACGAATAATCGCTAAATCGTCAACCTTCTGCGCGAGATTTGGAAGTAAATCAGAAACTTCGATACCGCTTTTTCCGTAGCGTTTGAAGGTGCGTTTGGAGCCGAGCAATTTTGCATTCGGTGAAACAAATTGATACTTCGCTTCACCGAAACTTTCAGGACGTTTTTGTCCATCCAGCTTGTTCAGCAACGGCTTCGGATCAAACGTTTCCATGTGACTTGGCCCACCGCTGAGGAATAAGAATATGACAGATTTTGCTTTTGCCGGATGATGCGGTTTCTTCGGCGCGAGAGGATTGAATGATTGCGCGCGCACTTGTTCGGAGGCGAGCATAGCGCCAAACGCGAGTCCGCCGAATCCGCAAAAAGCGTCCATCAAAAATTCTCTTCGATTGCGAGTGATGCGTGAATGTTCAGCCATGATTGCCTCCCTGAAATTTATTGATCGTGTTCCAAGCAGATGCCTGCAACAGCTCTGCGTGTGCCGGACTGAGTCCTTTTATCTCACTGGAAATTCCCGCCGGACTCTCATTTAATAATACGCCAAAGAAAACACAAGCCGCGAGATATGAACCTGCAATTGATGGATGACTCATGTCTTTATCGTGCAAAACCGGTTGCTTGTGCTGCGCTAGAAAATCTTTCCACGCAATTCCGACGGGAACAATTGTCGCGCCGATTTCTTCCCCGACACTGGTGTATGTTTCAGTAATTATTTCCTGCGTTTCCGGTGAATTCTGTCGTGCCCACGTTAAATACAACGCAGTCTTGGCACCGGAACGTTTTATCACTTCATCAAACAACTTAATATTCTCGTGCGTCCGTTGCGGGTTCTTAATCGGCAACGTGCTTTGTTCCTGCAAAACTACAAAATCAAATTTGGTACGCTGAATTTCTTCTTGCGCGTGACCTTTATTCCAATGCATTCGCAGCGAAGCTCCACCTGCCTGAATCATAAAATGTTGGAGCTGATCCCCACGCGCTTCTGCCAAATCGGCAATCAATTCGGGCACATTATTGCGGGCAGTGAAACTGTTGCCGATAAATAAAATTTTTAATTGGCTCATTTTTGGGTCTCCGACGAGACATTCAAAATCACCGCCATCGGATTAAGGTTTCTGTGCGCCATCAAGTTTGGCAAGCCCACGGTCAAACGTACCGAGCGGTAGATGCCCTGCTTTCCTTGCAATTTCCAACACAAGGCAATCAGAAAATCCAAGCGAAGGTCGTTTGCGAAAATGTCCTAGTGCTGCCATCACGACATCAGAATCCTGCACAACAAGGTTTTTATGATGGAGTAGCATTTCAACCGCAAGGGCTATGGCATCTGGTTTCAAATCATAAACGGAAGACAATACCCACATTGCCTCTGCCAAAACAAGATGAGAAATCCAGGCACCAGGTGCGACGAAGACCTCTGCGGCTGCAACTTGGTCAGCATCATCTCGTGTTACGAGTCTGACCAGCACGTTCGTGTCAACCGCGCGCATAACGCCCTCGAATGTGTCTCGCGATACCTTCTTTCATTTCTTTGACGGTATGGGCTTTCGGTTTTTTAGGAAACAATGCTCGATTCACATCTTCCGATGTGTAAAGGCTGGCACGGCGGACGACAATGTTTTCACCGTCTTCGCCCCATTCCAACACTGAGTCAGGTCCAATGCCCAGTTTTTTGAGAACTTCGGGAGGAATAATCGCTAGACCTTTTTCTGTAAGTTTTGAGTGTGCAAGTACCATAGTTTTTATTTTATAGTGTAGTCGGAATTTTCGGTATTTTAATTCGCATCATTGCCATTGCTAATTCACATACAAAAACGAATTCAAATTCAGCAACGTCAGCGCGAATTCCCTCTTCGGTTGGGTCTTCAAAAATTCCAGTGCCAATTGAATTTCTTTCGGCTTCGCAGGTCTTCCCGTAGTCAGCCGATAACCGAGATCAATTTGTTTGCGCAGGCTTGATCCGGCTTCGGATTCTAACCGTTTTGTTAACGCTTCGGCCTGTTCGTTGGCGAATGTTCCGTTCATCAATTCCAATGCTTGCGGCGCATGCGTACTCGATTCGCGGCGCGTGCAACTCACCAGCAAATCCGGCGCGTCGAAAACTTCCATAAACGGCAAATGCAAATTTCGTTTTGCCAGCAAATAAATGCTGCGGCGGCTGTATTCCGAATGGTCTTTCGCGGGCTGCCACTGCGAAGGTTTATACAGCGCGTTCACGAGTTCCTGATCTATCGGAATCATCACGCTTTGACCACCCTGTTTTAAGTTGAGCAAACCCGAAACTGATAGCATCGCATCACGCAATTGTTCGGCTTCTAACCGTTGCCGATTGAATCGCCACAGGAACTTATTTTCCGGGTCTTTCGTCATCGCTAACGTTTTATAAGCCGCATCTTCAGGCGGCGCAGAGGCCTGTTGATAGACGCTGCTATTTAAAATTAAGCGATGAATTTTTTTGAAACTGAAGCCACAAGAAACAAATTCGTTCGCCAGATAATCCAGCAATTCGGGATGTGAAGGACGGCTGCCCATCCGACCAAAATCATTGGATGTCGCGACTAGCCCTCGCCCAAAATGATATTGCCAAATTCGATTCACCATCACGCGTGCCGTCAAGGGATTTTCCGGCGCGGTAATCCATTTGGCTAATTCTGTGCGCGGAGTTTTTGTCTCCGGCAATTCCGGCGCGTTATCAGGCAGCAAAACTCCGAGCGGTCGCATCCCGACACTTTCGCCTTTTTTGTTGTATTCGCCACGTGTAAGCAAATGTATCGGAGATTTTTTCTCCGGCATATTTGCGACGCTGTGTAACGCGGGTAACGGCGGAGGCATTTGCTCCTGCAACGCTTCCAGCTTTTTCGTCAATTCAGCTTTTTGCTTCAATGATTCTGCATCTTCAAGTCCGGTCAGTCTTTTGACAGAAGCCGTCAGCGTTTTTATTTCGGCTTCGATCGGTTCAATTTTTGTTTTTCGAAATTCCTGTTCTGCCGCGCTCGCCTTGAGAATGTCTTTGTCGTAGACCGCTGAAAAATAGGATTGAATGCGGTAATAATCGCTTTGCCGAATCGGATCAAATTTGTGATTGTGGCAACGCGCGCAACCTACTGTGACGCCAAGCATCGCAGAGCCAACCGCGTTCGTCATCTCCGTCAACACTTCGTTGCGGCTGCTGGCAACTTCCTGATTGCCAGCATTTTTTCTCAAGGGGCCCAGCCGATTGAATCCCGCTGCAATCAACGCTTCATCATCGTTCGGAGCAATTTCATCTCCGGCTAATTGCTCCGTCAAAAATTTATTGTAGGGCTTGTCCGCATTGAACGAACGAATCACATAATCTCGAAACCGCCACGTATCCGTGCGGTGCGTGTCGTATTCAAATCCGTCAGTCTCGGCATAGCGCACGATGTCCAGCCAATGCTGTCCCCAGCGTTCGCCGTACTGCGGACTCGCGAGCAATTTCTCTACAATTTTTTGATAGGCATCAGGAGACTTATCAGCTAGAAATTCCGCGACTTCTTTTGGTGTAGGAGGCAAGCCGATCAGGTTAAAATACACGCGCCGAATCAACGTCGTACGATCTGCTTGCGGCGCCGGCTTCAAACCTTCTTTTTGCAATCGCTGCAAAATAAAAGCATCAATGGGATTTTTCACCCACGCGTTGTCAGCGGCGTTTTGAAATGTTGGAATCGCCGGAGTTGATCGTTTCACAAATGCCCAATGGCTGCGCTCACGCGGCGTGTATGTGCCCAGCGGAGCTACATCAGAAACGGTCATCAGTGAAGCGAGGATGACGCCAAGTGCAAAAAATTTGAAAACCATTGCAATTCCCCAGTAATTTTAGCTGCCAATTAATCTGAAACTTTTTTTCGATGGAGGCTTGTCGAAGCTGCACAAAATATTTTCACAGCTTTCCTGCATATCTTACCGCAAAGGAACAAAGGGGCAAAGGTACGATAGGCGTCCCCGCCTGTCGCCGTGTACGTTACTTATCCAGTGCGAAACACCCTGCAACTGCGACAGGCGGGGACGCCTATCGTACCTTCGCCCCTTTGCGTTGAAAGCCTTCCACATATAAATTAACCAGAGTCAATTTTACGCACCAAAATATATGTCCGGAAAAAAACTTTTTCACTCATTTCTCTTCCTGATTTTGACGACAACTATTCTCGCCAAGCCGAAGGAATATCTTTGCTATCAAACCAAAAGTAAAATTAACATTGACGGCAAGCTCAATGAATCCGCGTGGCGCAAGGCTCCGTCAACGGGCACGTTTGTTGACATCGAAGGCGACAAAAAACCACAGCCGCGTTTTGCGACTCACGCCAAAATGTTGTGGGACGATCAGTATTTTTATATCGCCGCAGAACTCGAAGAACCGCACGTATGGGGTACGCTCACGAAACGCGATTCCGTAATTTTTCACGACAACGATTTTGAAGTTTTTATTGATCCGAACGGCGACCGCAACGAATACTACGAATTTGAAATTAACGCGTTGAATACCGGCTGGGATTTATTTTTGCCCAAGCCCTACCGCGATGGCGGCAAAGCGCAAGATAACTGGGACATCATCGGCTTAAAAACTGCTGTTCACATCAACGGCACGCTGAATAATCCGAAGGACAAAGACAAAGGTTGGACAGTAGAAATTGCGATGCCGTGGACAACTCTCGCGCAGTACGCACATAAATCCGCGCCGCCGAATGATGGCGATGAATGGCGCGTGAATTTCTCCCGCGTCGAATGGCAACACGAAATCATCAACGGCAAATATCAAAAAATTGCGAAGACCAAAGAAGACAATTGGGTCTGGTCTCCGCAAGGCGTCATAGACATGCATCGCCCTGAAATGTGGGGTGTCGTACGATTCACAAAAACCGTAGCCGAAAAAATTAAATCAAAAAAATAAACGAATCATTTCACACGGGGATCAACATGAAGCTCATCACATCTTTTCTTTTTTGCATTGTTGTTAGTACGTGCCTGCAAGCCCAAAGCTGGACTCCGCCGACCGATGCGCAACGTTGTCCCTGTAAATGGGGGGCGAATGATGAACGCGGTTCTGCGAATCACATGAAACCTGAAACGGTTTTACGCGCTACAAAATTAATCCGCACCGGCGAAGTCGTAGAGCTTGGGCAAGTGCTCAGCCCAACAATGCCGCTTTCGAATGGGCGACGTTTTGATGTGCATACCAAGCGTACATTTATGAATCCGCAATCGAATCGTCGCGGCAGCAATGAAGAATTCGTCGCCAGCGAAATCGGGCAAGTCGGCACGCAATTCGATGGCTTTGCGCATCAGACAATTGGGACGAGCATGTACAATTGTTTCAAGCTGGACGAAATCGCTACGCGCAATGGATTTGAAAAACTCGGCATTCAAAATGTCGGATCGTTGTTTACACGCGGTGTATTGATTGATGTCGCGGGATTGAAAGGCGTCGAAATGTTGCCAGACAATTACGAAATTACGCCCCAGGATTTGCAACAAGCGCTCGAAAAACAAAAGCTAAAATTGCAACCCGGCGATGCTGTCATCATTCACACTGGTTACGGCAAATTATGGAACAAGGATAATGCCCGCTTCCTAAAAAGCTCACCGGGTCTTGGAGCAGCGGCGGCGGAATGGTTAGCCAAGCAAGACCCGATGCTGGTCGGCTCGGACAATCCTTCGATTGACGTAAATCCGAATCCTGATCCAAAAATTTCATTGCCCGTGCATCAAATTATGCTGGTAGTGAACGGCATTCATCTGCTGGAAAATCTGAAGCTCGACGTGCTCGCAGCCAGACGAATTCAAGAATTCGCCTTGATCGTGCAGCCTTTGAAAATACAGGGCGGCACAGGTTCTACTGTTGCACCAACTGCTGTTTACTAACAAAAACTACAAATATTTAGGCCGCCTCTTCGTCGCAGCGCGACGGCTGATTTTAGTCGTGGATTGATGGTCTTTGAAAATTAAACCCGGCAACCATTATTGCAGCCCGTGAGGGGCGACCAGAGATTAGCCAGGGGTGAACGCGCGAGCCGTAACCCCTGGAATGGTCAAACACATTTCCTAGCCCCGGCGGGGCGACAGACGATAGCCTCGTCCAGCGTCCCTTCAGGACGCACACTCTTTGCTGCAGTTCCGGTGGTTGCACCACCGGCTAATTTCCGTAGCCCCTTCGGGGCAAATAGCCGGAATTAATTTTCAAAGACCATCAATCCACGGTGTGCGAAACATAGTTTCTGCGTCGCGTAGCGACGGTTGAATTCAAGCGTCACTAACGCGACGCAGGGCATTTCACAAACCCACCGTGGGTTGAAAACCCACGGCTAAAATCAGCCATCGCGCTGCGACGAAGAGTTTGACCCATTACAACCAAAGGACAATCACCCATGAGATTACAAAATAAAGTCGCCCTCATCACCGGAGCCAGTGGAGGCATTGGCCGCGAAACTGCTCTCCTCTTCGCCCGCGAAGGCGCATCCGTCGTATGCGTAGACGTCAACGATAAAGAAGGCAAAAAAACCGTCAAGCTCGTCAAATACGCTGGCGGCGAAGCGGCGTACACCAACGCTGACGTTTCCAAAGCTGAAGATTGCGCGAAGATGGTGAAATTCGCTGAAAAGAAATTTAGCAAGCTGCATATACTTTTTAATAACGCCGGCATCATGCATCACAGCGATGACAACGCCGAAACTACCGAAGAGTCCATCTGGGATTTGACAATGAACATCAATGCGAAAGGTGTGTTTTTCGGCTGTAAATATGGCATCCCCGCGCTTCGCCGCGCTGGTGGCGGCTCCATCATCAACACCGCCTCCTTCGTAGCCCTGCTCGGCGCAGCCACGCCGCAAATCGCCTACACCGCCAGCAAAGGTGCAGTGCTTTCGATGACCCGCGAACTCGCAGTCATCCACGCCCGCGAAAACATCCGCGTCAACGCCTTGTGCCCGGGGCCGCTCCGCACAGAATTGTTGATGAGCTATTTGAATACGGAAGAAAAGAAACAACGCCGCCTCGTACATATTCCAATGGGACGTTTCGGTGAAGCAAAAGAAATCGCGTACGCCGCATTGTATCTTGCTTCGGATGAATCGTCGTATGTGACGGGGACGGAATTTGTGGTTGATGGCGGGATTACAGCGGCTTACGTGACGCCGGAGTAATGTAGCGTAACCAGCCATGGTTGCGACAGTCTTTTGCCAAAGCAAAAGGCTAAAGTTCGGGTTAAATGTCAGGTAGTGTCAGCACTTCTGGATAACCGATTAAATACGTCACTGGCGCGCGCCAACCTTTCGCTTGCGCCTCTCCTACCTCCCACTCATATCCACTGCGGGATAACTCGGCGGTGAACTCTGTCAGTTCCGCGACGGTGTAGGTGCGCCAACACGAGACGAGGCCGTCAAACAAGGCGACGAGCGGGACCACAGGCAGCAGATACGTCCACAGCAACCGCGCCCAACTAAACGGCCTGAGCAGTGGCGTGACCAGCCAAACCAGCAAAGGCGTGAGCAGCATTCCCAGCATTGCGCTGGGTCGCCGTTGTGTTCCCTCGAAGATACCGATGCCGCTGCGGCTCGCCACGGCATCCCGGAGAATCGCGCGTGCCTCCGCCGGTTTGAAATGATGAAACGAAGTGAAGAGCGTCCGAAAGCCGACCAACTCCGGCGGGACGCGCAAAGCATTGACGGCCTCCGGGTAGCATTTGATTTTGCCGGATGAGAGGGCTTGCGCACGCTGGCTGGCGGCTACGTTTTGATGCAAATCCGTGAGGTAGATTTCTACTGCAGGGCAGTGCTGTTGCATCCGCAGCCAAGGGCCGCCGCCGCCTGAACAGAGGTCAACGATGCGCGTGGCTCCGCTGCGCGCGACCGCCTGGCTGAGCCGCTCCGCGATGGGTTCATACGCATTGGCGGCGATGATGACGTGCTGTAGGTAATCGGTGGCGCAGTCACGAATCACGGTTGGGCACCAAGCCTGATCTTCAATCTCAAACAGGTGTAAACGTCGCATAGAATTGTTGTCGTTACAGCGTTCAGCGTTCTGGCGATGCACGTAGTAGCAAATTTATTTGCTCGGTCCAACAGCGAATGAATTCGCTACTACGTGCTCCGGCTCTGGGCTTACTGCTTCGCCACCGGTTGCCGCTGCGCGGCTTCAATCAGCCCTTTGAGCGATGCCCACAAGTTCGGATTCAACGTCAGACACGCAGGCGAACCTGAGTTGTTTGCGATTGGCAAATGATCCATCAGCCGACAATGCACAAGGCTAGGTACGGAACCAGATTGAAAAACAAGATGCAGATTTTGTAGAAGAGTATCCCGGCCAGACTGATCGTGTCGAGTCGTTCGGCGGAAATGCGGAACATGCGGCTGGTCGCGCGATACCACCACTCATGCGGCAGCAGATAAAGCAGCGCCCACAGCCAGAGCAACGCGAAGTTGATAACCGTACAGTACAGCAGAGCGTTACGAATCAATACAATAGTCATAAATAATCTCCTACTAGCTTCTACGCCGCAAGCAATTCATTTGTTCGTTGCCATCTTGGCTCGCTCGGTGTTGATGAGACGTTCGAGCGACGTTTTAAGGTTCGGATTGAGCGTCAGACATTGCTGAAAATCGCGCTGGGCGGCGGCTTCGTCGCCTTGTCGCAAGCGCAAGAGTCCGCGATGGGCATACGCATCCGTGAAACGCGGGTCGAGCGCGATGACTTGATCGTAATCGGCAATGGCGCGTGTCCAATCGTTACGTTCACGCCAAATCAAAGCGCGATTGAAATAGGTAATGGACGACGCCGGATTCAACGCCAGGGCGCGATTGCAATCAGACAAGGCTCCATTTAGATCGCCTTGAGCCAGCCGTGCCGCCCCTCGGTCGCCATACGCTTCGGCATAATCCGGTTTGAGTTTGAGGGATTGACTGTGGTCGGCAATCGCTCCGGTATAATCGCCCATTTGATATTTCGCCGCGCCTCGGTCACTCCAGGTTGGCGCGTTTTTGGCATTCAGTTTAAGCGCTTGATTCAAATCGGCCAGCGCACCTGCCAAATCTTTCTTTTCCATTCGTGCGAGGCCGCGATTGCCCCAGGCTTTGGCCAGGCGCGGGTTGAGTTCAATGGCTTTGGTGCAATCGCTGATCACGCCGTCCCAATCGCCCTTGAAATACCGAATCCCGGCGCGATCCACCCAGACCGCAGGGTCGCGCGGATCAAGCTGGATTGCGCGATTGAAGTCAGCGAGCGCTCCCTCAAGATTGAGTTGGCGAAAACGCGCGGAGCCGCGATTGTAATACGCGCCGGCGTGCGTTGGGTCGGACGCGATGGCGAGATCATAATCGGCTTCGGCTTGCGCAAATTCGCCTTTGACAAACCATTTGTTGCCGCGTTCGAGGTAAGAGGAAGCGGTTGCGGCACGAAAGTTTTGGGTTTGCGCCAGTGTGGATGATAAGCAGCAGAACGTGAGCGAACCGCTCAGTAAAATCGTCAAAATATTTGGGTAATTCATGACTCTCCCTCGCTGGGTTGGCTGATGTTTAGCAGAACAGGGGAGAAGGTTCGGCTCAGGAAGACAGGAGGAACCAGTCGACAGGTAGCCGTTGCTGGCCGCCTGGTTCCTTCTGTCCGTAATGGTTGGGCTACGGGCACAAAAGCGGTTCAATCTTGATGCGTGTGCCGCGAATTGTGGCGCAGCGGATGACAACTACATTGCCGCTGGGATCGCGTTGCTCGCCGCTGGAAGTGCCGACAAACGTGTCGTTGCCCACCAAGCGAAGCCGCGTACTGACCTTGAAAACACCGGTAAAATTGCCCAGACGATCAACCGTGTCTTGCTTAAAGGTAAAAGCAAAGCGATTGCCGCCCAGATGCTGCCAGACGCCATGCTGTGGGAATGGCTGCGCACGGTCGGTACCCAGATAGACATTGCCGCGCGTAAAAGTGCTGTAGACGTTGAAAGAGGGCGGTTGCGGGACGCCAGGCGGGACGCTGGGAGTGACCACATTATCCCAGGAGCCTTCCACGCGCTGGGCTTGCGCTTCGTTCAAGCTGCCGCGCGAGTTTTGCGATTCCGACTGCGCCTCGGTTTGCGATGGGTCATTGGTTTCCTGACTGGTCTGCGCGCGCAGTAACAAGGTCGAGAGGGCGACCCCTCCGATGAGAGTTACGGCAAGCAGGATATTTTTAGATTTCTTTTCCATCATGATTTGTTCTCCATTAATCGGCCTAGGCCGAGGGTTGCTAAAAAATGGGTTTGAGCAGGCGTTGATTGTTATTGGGCAGGGAAACATTGCTGGTAG
Organism: Blastocatellia bacterium; assembly: GCA_043736395.1. Taxonomy (GTDB): domain Bacteria; phylum Acidobacteriota; class Blastocatellia; order RBC074; family RBC074; genus JAFDVL01. Next base: position 24,797 of record JAYTCQ010000323.1, read on the forward strand.
CCGCCGTCTAACTGTATAATGTGCCGACTCGTTTTCTTTAAGATTAACTTCGTGGCGCACAATAACCGCGTAAGAAAAACAAGTCCTCTGACGCGCATCGCTTTTTGTTCGCAAAATTCTTGCAGAGACTCTCCCCAGCAGCTATAACTAATAACTACAGGCAGTTAGACAAAAGTCAGGTGGGAAAAAATCATCAAGAGATGAAGGGTAAATCATTAGATTTTCCGTTATTTCCCAAGTGGTTCGAATAAATGACGAAAATAAATACTTACTTTCTATGAAATTTTTACCACTTTTGGTCATACATAATTAGGAAGTTGATGAGCAAAACGGACAATCAATTATTTGAATTCGGCAGGTTCCGGCTGGATGCGGCTGAGCGTCTGCTCTTGCGCGATGGCGTAGCGATTCCGCTCACGCCGAAGTCCTTTGACTTGTTGCTGGCGCTCATCGCCCAGCCTGGTCATTTGTTAGAAAAGGAAACGTTGCTGAAAGCCGTCTGGCCCGACAGCTTTATTGAAGAAAATAATCTGGCCGACAATATTTTTAAGCTGCGCAAGGCGCTGAGCGAAGGCGAGAACGGGCAGAAGTTTATTGAAACAGTCCCCCGGCGCGGCTATCGCTTTGTGGCTACGGTGACAGCCTTGCATGACGCAGACGCCGTTGCGCCGCCCGCTTCGGTTGCTTTGCCTGCCGCGCCTTCGCCTGAGCAGCCTTCGCCTGCACAAAACGCCGCGCAGCTCCGGCCGCATCAGCGTTCTGAAGTCTTGCTGATCGCGTTTGGCTTGTTGGCGCTGCTGCTCATCAGCGCGGGGCTTTACTGGCGCTGGCAGATGCCCAGGGTTACGCGTTACATCCAAGTCACCAGTGACGGACGTTTGAAGCGAGACGCCGTAGTCACTGACGGCTCGCGGGTTTATTTTTCAGAACAACTGGGCGGACAAATTGTGCTGGCGCAGGTCTCCAGCGCCAGTGGCGAAACCGTGCCGTTTCAGCCGTCTTTATCGAACGCCAATCTGCTGGCGATCTCACCTGACCGCTCTAGGCTGCTGATCGGAAGATTCGAAGGCTCTGCGCCCGAATGTCCGCTCTGGGTCGTACCCGTGACGGGCGGCACGCCTTACCGCCTCGGTGACGTGTTAGCCCATGCCGCGACTTGGACAGGGGACGGCGAAGGAATCACTTATGCCAATGGCGGTGAGCTGTTTCAGGTGAGGAATGATGGCAGCGGCGCGCGCAAACTTTTGAGTGTCACCGCAGGCAGGATTGACTGGCCGCGCTGGTCGCCCGACGGCAATCGCTTGCGCTTTACTGTGCTTGACACAAAAACGCGGTCGCCAAAATTGTGGGAGGCAGCGGCTGATGGAAGCAATCCACATCCCTTGCTGCCAGATTGGAATAAACCGGAGGGCGAATGTTGTGGCAACTGGTCGGCTGATGGGAAGTATTTTGTCTTTGAGTCCGTGCGGAATCGTGTGTCGGATATTTGGGTCTTGGGGGAAGAGTCTGGCCTGTTCGCACGGGCCAGACGTGAGCCAGTACGCTTGACGTTCGGCCCGATGAATTTCCACGCGCCCGTGCCAAGCGCCGATGGCAGCCGAATCTTTGCCATCGGCGAGCAGCAGCGCGGTGAGTTGATTCGATACGATGCCAACACGCGACAATTCGTCAGCTACCTTGCAGGGCTATCGGCAGAAGGCTTGAACTTTTCCGCCGACGGCGAATGGATCAGTTATGTGACTTATCCGGAAGGCGACTTGTGGCGGAGCAAGGTGGATGGCAGTCAACGGCTTCAACTTAGCCTCCCACCGTTGCGTGCGCGTAATCCGCGCTGGTCGCCGGACGGAAAAAGGATTGTCTTTCAGGCACAGCTTCCTGGTAAATCCTGGAAAATATACCTAATCTCGAAAGATGGGGGGGGCAACCCACAGCAACTGATGCCTGAAGAGCGCGAAGAACGGGATGCAAACTGGTCGCCAGATGGCAATTCGCTTGTCTTTGAAACCCGCATCGCAGCAGGGTCGCGGGCCATCCATTTGCTGGATTTGAGGACGAAGCAGGTTTCGCTCCTGCCTGGCGAGATGCGCGAGATGAAGTTGTTTTCTCCTCGCTGGTCGCGCGATGGGCGTTACATCATTGCCCTGCCGCCGGACGCTCAGAAATTAATGCTCTTCGATTTCATTACGCAGGAGTGGGAAGAATTAGCTCGGACACCAGGTGGTTTTCCAACCTGGTCACGCGATGGCAGGTACGTTTATTTTATCTACACGTTTGGCAATGAGCCGGGGATTAAGCGCGTTCGGATTGTTGACCGCAAGGTTGAATGGGTGGCAGACCTAAAGGAACTGCGGCTGGTGCAAACGCCTTTTGGCTCGTGGTTCGGGCTGGCACCGGACGATTCTCCGCTTGTTTTGCGCGATGTAGGTATTCAGGATATTTACGCGCTCGACTTGCGGGCTCCGTAACAAGCTGTGCCCGTAACTCTGCCGAATGTTGAATGGCAGGTTTAGGAGGTTTTATGAAGCGGTGGCATCTATTTGAGATTGCCGATGAGGTTTGGTGTCCAGCTTTGATCCGTGATTTTGCGACTGATTATCTTGAACAAGTTATCACTGCCACTAAAGCTTATGAACCTATCGTCGAATCGCTTCAAAGAGCCATTAACGTTGCTCAAGCTGAACGCGTTATTGACCTCTGTTCAGGTGGCGGCGGGCCTTGGCGGCAAATGGAGAAATCTTTTGCCGAGCATTGCCCGACAGTAAAAATATATTTGACCGACTTGCATCAAAACGCGGAAGTGGAAGAGCGGATGCTGAAACTTTCCGGCGACACCATCCAATTTCATCCCGATTCGATCAATGCGTTGCGCGTTCCGCCGGAGCTAAAAGGGTTTCGGACACTCTTTTCCTCTTTTCATCACTTTAAGCCCACAGAAGCACGCACGATTCTTCGTAACGCAGTAGAAAGCCGAAGCGGAATCGGCATCTTTGAGGGAACACAGCGTCAGCCGACTGCGTTGTTAGGGATGCTGTTAGTTCCTTTAGTAGTTTGGATTTTGACACCGCAGATGCGCCCTTTCCGCTGGTCAAGGTTGCTGTGGACATACCTCCTACCGATTGTTCCGTTCGTCGTCCTGTTTGACGGCATAGTGTCGTGCCTGCGAACTTACACAGTTGAAGAACTGCAAGAATTTACCGATGAGTTTTCAGGACGTGATTACAGCTGGGAAATTGGAGAGGCCAAAGCAAGACATTCACTTGTACCAGTAACATATCTAATAGGTTATCCCACCTCACTGCCAAAGACTGTGTAATTGTGCCGTTAGGCTGCGCTTTGGCTTGCACGAATTTAATTGGCGCAGAGCGCGTAGAAATAACAGAGAAGACTGGAAAACTATGATGCCTTCTCATACAACGAGATTGTTGTACAACAAAGATGTTGTACAACCTGATAGCCAAATTGACTTATGAAACAACAAACAATCAGCCCGATTGACGGAATTGTTTACGCCGAACGCGAATTGGCTGCGGCTGAACAAATTGAAATGGTGCTGGGAAAAGCTGTCGTAGCGCAACGCGAATGGAAATATGTTTCTATCAGTGAGCGCATTAACATTTGCCGGCAAATGCTCGCGTACCTCGTCGAACGCGCGGACAAAATTGGTGAAGAATTAACGTGGCAAATGGGGCGTCCGATTGGTTACACGCCGAATGAAATCAAGCGCGGATTTGCGGAGCGCGTGAATTATTTGTGTGATATTGCCGAGGAAGCTTTATCCGACATTAAGCTTGAGCCGAAAGAAAATTTTCAGCGCTTCATTCGCCGCGAGCCGCTTGGCACGGTGTTAGTTCTCGCGCCGTGGAATTATCCGTGGCTCGCTTCGGTGAATGCGATTGTTCCGGCGATTTTGGCGGGAAATTCGGTGATTCTGAAAATCGCGCCGCAGACTCCGCTGGTCGCTGAACGCTACGCCGAAGCCTTTAAAAATGCGGGGTTGCCTGATGGTGTGTTTCAGTTTTTGCACATTGACCACGATCAGGTTGCTGAAGTCATTAAAGATTCACGCATTAATTTTGTAGCGTTCACAGGCTCCGTCGCCGGAGGTCATGCGGTGCAAAAAGCCGTGAATGAACGATTCATCGCTACGGGACTTGAACTCGGCGGCAAAGACCCCGCTTATGTGCGAGCGGATGCGCAGATTGAGGCTACAATTGAAAATTTAGTGGATGGTGCGATGTTCAATTCAGGGCAATCGTGCTGCGCGATTGAGCGGATTTATGTGCATCGGGATTTGTACGAAAGATTCGTTGAGGGCTATGTTGAATTGACGAAGCAATACAAGCTCGGCAATCCGCTTGATCCGAAAATTACGCTGGGGCCGATGGTCAGCACAGCGGCGGCGGACAAGGTTCGTGAACATATTCAGGACGCCTTGCATCGCGGCGCACAAGGCTTAATCGCTCCGACGTTATTTTCAAAAAATCAAAAAGGCACGCCGTATTTAGCTCCACAAGTTTTGATCAATGTAGACCACAACATGCTCGTGATGTCTGAAGAAACTTTTGGGCCGGTGGTTGGAATTATGTCCGTCAAATCAGACGACGAAGCAATCACATTAATGAATGACAGCAGGTACGGATTGACGGCTTCGATTTGGACTTCGGACGTTGACGCTGCCCTCAGCATCGGCGAAAAAATTGAATGCGGTACCGTTTACATGAACCGTTGCGATTATCTTGATCCTGCGCTCGCGTGGGTCGGCGTGAAAGATTCAGGACGCGGTTGCACCCTGTCAACATTGGGCTTTGATGCTTTTACTCGTCCAAAGTCGTTTCATTTGCGAGTTAAATTTTAAAACTACTATCCACGAAGGACACGAAGTTCACGAAGAAAGAAAAAGAGTTGAGGCAGTTAAATCTAAGCGTATTAAAAATACTTGCTGCTTTCGGTATTTGTTTCCTTCGTGTTTCTTCGTGTCCTTCGTGGATAATTTTTTCTTAATTCCGTCCTATCGCCTGCGCAACTGTATCGCCCATTTCTCCGCCTTCCATCAAAAATTCATACTGCCGACGGAGCTGTTTATTTTTGTACATCCGACGATCAGAAATTCGTAGTAGTCGTTCTAAAGAATTTGCTTCAAGGCTGAAACGTGCTGCTCCCAAACTGATTCCGGCGCGTGCCTGGAATCCTTCTTTTGATGGCAACTGATATGCCTCAACAGCACGATGAATGCGCCAGATCAGGTCTTCGACAGCTTCTTCGGTCGCGCCTGGCAGCAACGCTACGAATTCGTCTCCGGCGTAACGGGCGAGATAATCATAGCTGCGCAATTCGTTACCTATGACCTTTGCGATGCCGATCAGGAATTCATTTCCGGCGTGATGACCGTACGTGTCATTGATTTTTTTGAAGCCATCCAAATCCATCATCAACACCGAAAGCGGCGTATCCTGACGGCTGGCGCGATTGGATTCCTGCGCAAATTGAAAGTGCAAAGCGCGCGCATTTGGCATTCCGGTCAGTGCATCGGTCAATGCAAATTCGCGTGTTTCGGCGTGATTGATCGCGTTGAAAATTGAATCCGCAGCCAGGCTGGAAATTGAATCCAACAGGCGCAAATGATCTTGAGAATATTCTTCTATCGAAGAGGAATAGAGCGCGAGAACGCCGACCAATTCTTCGCCGCGCAGCATCGGCGCAATCGCCAAAGTTTTGAAAGCTCCGTCAGGAATTTCGAGCGACACTAAATCAAGTGAAGGATCAGCGTTACTGAACATGCGGCGATGTGCGAGCACCCATCCGGTGATGCCGTCGTGCGCGTAGGCTTTGCGTCCAGTGAAGGCTTCGGCAAATTTCCCAATGGCGTGATTCGCCCGTAAACATTGGCGTTCGTCGTCATACAAATAAATCACACAGGTGTCGAACGGAATCACATCTTTCAATTTATTCGCAAAAATCGAAGCCGTATCCGCGAGGTCTAATGACGTGCTGAAAGTTCGCGCAATTTCATACAACGAAGACATTTCGTTATGCGCCGAAGCGATTTGATTCAAGTGATCGTTTTGATGAATTACGTCATAATCTTCGATAACATCTAATGACATTGGCGACGTAGCTTCGAGCGATAATCCCGCCACCAGAATCGCGGTTTCAAATTCGGTCAAATGCTCTAAAAACGTTTCGACTAGGGCTGGATCAAAATGTTTGCCGCTTTGATTTTTCAGTAACTGGCAGGCTTCGTCGCGCCCGAGCGCAGGACGATACGCACGAGCTTCGCGCATTGCATCAAAGCAATCTACGATGCTTAAAATTCGCGCCGTGACCGGGATATTTTCTTCTTTCAAACCTTCGGGGTAGCCTTTGCCGTCCCATCGTTCGTGATGATATTTGACAATCGGGACGACCGGATACGGAAAGCCGACGCGTTCTAAAATTCGTGCTCCGACCGTCGTATGAATTTTCATTTTCTCAAATTCCGCTGGCGTCAATTTTCCCGGCTTGTTCAGAATATGATCGGGCACAGCCAATTTACCGATGTCGTGCATTAAGGCTCCGGCGTGCAGGGCTTCGATTTCGTCTTTGGGTAATCCAAGAATCCGGCCCATTCCAGCGGTGTAAATTTGAACGCGGCGAACGTGTTCGTGCGTGACCTGATCTTTTGCATCAATTGCCGTCGCCAACGCTTCCACGGTCGCGAAATGCAAGCGCGAAATTTCAACCAGGCTCTGCGAAGTGAATTCAACTTTTGCAAAATAACTTTTGCACGCGGCGAAGCTCGCACCCAAGACCGGAAAAATCAGTAGCAAATAATAGGGGCTGTAAGACCGAACCAGCACGCAAACGACGGTAGTGATAAATCCTACGGCGAAGATATAGAGCGCCAGCCAGAGTTGATGACTGACCCAGAATTGCAGGGGATTTTCACCTTTTTTCCAAGCTTGAAAAGTCGCGGTCAGACCAGAGCTAACCGCAAAATAAATTCCAATCAGAGCCACCGAGGCAATCATTAACCAATCCAGCTGCCCCGTATAATTTGATAAATCGCGCCAGGTCGTTTGGCTCTGCGCGTTGATAATCCAGTACATCACCGACGAAGCCAGCGAAGTCGCAGTCGCTAACGTTCCCGCGCCATAAACGATTTCTTCAGGACGACGATTCGTATTCGCAGTCGCAACGTAGCCGTTGAAAGCTGCGGCGATCGTGGCTGCCGGAGTTCCCAGAAAAAATGCCGCGAGAAAAATTAAGGCGTCAGTCGGCGAAACGGTTCCGGCTCCGCCAGGCATCGCAATCGTCATGCGTCCGGCGAAGACGATGACCATTAATAAGCTGACGAATTGCCAAATTTGTGTGTGAGAAAATGTGTAAAGTTGTGTGAGGCTGAAGAGCGTTGCGATGGCACCCGAAATTGTAACAATCCACCAAAGTATTTTGTTGCGCTGTCCGTATTCAGTCAGATTCATAAGCAGTTCGCAGTTGTTAGTTCGCGGTTCGCAGTAAGGACAGTTCGCAGGATTCTTACTGCGAACTTTTCCTACTGCGAACTTTAAGCAAATTCTGTTGGCTGTTTCTTACAAAGCCGTTACAAAACCTGTTCATAGTTCGCAGCGGGGAAAGTTCGCAGTTCGCAGAAAAGGCAGTTCGCGGTAAAATGCTAACTGTGAAACCTCAACTGCGAACTGAATACTGCGAACCGCGAACTTCTCCTCTTGTCATTGCGCATCGTGGTGCTTCAGCTGTGGCACCTGAAAATACGTTGGTGGCATTTTCACGAGCGATGGAAATGGGCGCAAACATGATTGAGCTGGATTTGCACGCAACACGCGACGGACACGTGGTTGTCATTCACGATAATGACTTACGGCATACAACAAATTTGCGCGGAAAAGTCAGCGAAATGACTTTGGAGGGATTGCGAAAAGCAGATGCAGGCAAAGGCGAACGCGTGCCGACTTTGCAGGAAACGTTGGAACTCACACGCGGAAAAATTCAATTGTATCTAGAAATAAAAGACCGGAAGGCCGCGGCTGAAACGGTGCGAATGGTGCGTGATTACGGCGTGAAAGATGAAGTTTTATTAGCTTCATTCGATTTGCCTTTGATGAAAAAATTAGGCGATGAAATCAGTGATATTGAAATTGGATTGATCCTCGGCAATACCACGCTGAATCCATTTGTGCGCTGGCGTGAGGCATTTCCTGAAATTGCATTCAAAAATTACAACTACCAAACACTGTGCATGCAGGTGAAATTATGCTCGGCGCGGTTGGCGCGTAATATCAAAGCACAAGGCAAAAAATTGTATGTCTGGACGGCGAATTCTGAACACGAATATCAAGCGATGATTGAGCGCGGAGTAGATGGAATTTGTACGGATACGCCAGACCGGCTGAGAAAATTTTTAGAAATACTCAAGACTCAATAGAGTCTATTGACCATCTTCTCTTTCCCCAATCAGCTGAAAAGCGAGTGCCGTCAAAAACACACAAATCACAGGCGACAACATCCACCAATGATTTTTCAGCACACCAATATCTATCGCGGATTCGAGTAATGTGCCCCAGCTGGCACCGGGTTCCTGGACGCCGACGCCTAAGAATGACAAGGTAATTTCCGCTAAAATAAACACCGGCGCAGTCAACGCAAACTGCGTCAAGAGCGGCGTCGCGACGTTTGGCAAAATATGTTTTGAAATTACTCGAACGTTATTGGCACCCAATGAAATCGCAGATGTGACGTAATCTTTAACGCGTTCCGCTACCACTAAATTTCGTGTCAATCGTGCGACCTCAGCCCATCCGACAGCCGCAAAAATTGCAATCATCATGAACGCTACCTGACGCGGAGTGATACTCAGCGGGAACGCGGCGCGAAATGCCAGAATTAAAATTAACGTCGGCAACGACATCACAATTTCTGCGGCACGCATTAAGATTGAATCTGCGATGCTACCGAAAAATCCTGAGATCGCGCCAAGGCTGACACCGATCAAATACGCGAGTAATAATCCAAACGGCCCAATAATTAACGAAAGCTGTCCAGCATAAAGTAACCGCGCCAGCACATCGCGCCCTAATCCATCCGTACCTAAAAAATGTAATTTGGGATCAGTGCTGGAGTTTTCTGAAACTCCCGCCAGATGCAAATTTGCAGGAATCAATCCGAATAAATCATAGCTGTCGCCACGCACAAAAAATTTTAGTGGATACATTTGCGTACGATCTTCTTCATAACCAAAATTTAACTTGTCAATCATCCGAGGCTGATAAATAAAGGGTCGAACGTGAAACGAATGATTTGCGTCAAAAAAATGAATGCTGGTCGGTGGAAGGTACGGCGTATCTTTCGCCTGTGAACGATGATTGTAAGGTGCGAGGAATCCGCCAAATAGCGATAGCAAATACAAGGCGATTAATATTGAAAAACCAACGACACGTTTTGAAAGGCGAGGCACAATCATTTATTGTTCCTCTCGCAAACGCGGATCAGCGATCAGATGCAAAATTTCCGCGACTACATTTCCAATCATCATCATCACGGCGGTCAGCATCACAACACCCATTAAGACAGGGATATCACGCGTTTTTGTCGCGGTCACTGCCAACTGCCCAAGCCCCGGATAAGACATCACGGCTTCGACAATCACTGAACCGCTCAGCACCGTGGCCACCGCATAACCGAACAACGTAATCATCGGAGCCGCCGCCACGCGCGCCGCGTGCTTGCCGATGATTTGCCATTCGCTCAAACCTTTTGCGCGTGCAGTGCGAATAAAATCAGCTTGCAGCACTTCGATTAATCCGGCGCGTGTCTGTCGTAAGTACACCGCCGCGAGCGGCAGGCTCATCACAATCGCAGGCAAAATCAAATGATGAAGACTATCCAGCCAGGAATTTATTGAACCATCATCGGCAATATTCATCGAACGTACATTGCCAATCGGAAACCATCCCGTCCGCGCGGCAATTAACAAAGCAACGATGGCAAAGACAATGCGCGGAGTTGAAAGGCTGACTAAACTCACTGCACTTAAAATTCGATCCAACCACGATCCTGGTTGTTTGGCAGACAATGCTCCGAGCGGCAAAGCTACGCCAAAAGCTAATAAAAGCGCCATCAATGACAGCTTCAATGTATTTCCAAAGCGCATCCCAATTAATTTTGTAACGGCTAATTTTTCTCCAATGGAAATTCCTAAATCACCGCGTACCGCATCCGCTAACCAGCTGCCATACCGCGCCATCATCGGGCGATCCAGCCCATACTGTGCGCGCAAACGCTGCACTGTTTCCTGACTTACTCGCGAGTCCTGCGTGAGTTCAGCAAACGCATCACCAGGCGCAGAATTTATTAAGGTGAAGCTAATCAGAGAAACAAACAGTAATGTAGGAACCGCGATCAGCAGGCGTTTGAATAGAAGTTTGAGGATGGAGGCGAGCAAGCGATTCTTCATCGCGGGCATTATCTACAAAGTGGCTGTGGAGGTAAAGAAAGTTCGCAGTTCGCAGTAAAAACAGTTCGCAGCTGGAAGGTTTGCAGTTCGCAGCGAAGAAGTTCACAGTAAGATTCCTTCTAACTGTCTTTACTGCGAACCGCGAACTAAAAACTGCGAACTTTCTTCGCTGCGAACTGCGAACTTCCCCTCTGCGAACTCCCTTTCTTCTTTACTATTCCCGCCCCGATATGCTCTAATCCGCCTCTGGTTTTATCGCCCCATTCTGGTTGACAAAAATGCGCTTACAATCAATGAAATCAATACTTCTATTAGTTGTTACTTTGACCATCATGTCTTGCCGTCCAGGCAATACGACACAAGTCGAAGTCGCACAAGGAAGGCAAAACGGCACCAGCGGAGGACGATTAATTGTCGCGGATCGGGCGACGCCGAAGACCTTCAATTTTCTGCACGCCGGTGATCTGGTTTCGGCAACTGTCGCGAGTTATTTGATGACTTCGCATCTGGTCGAATTCGATCACGACACGCAAAAATACGTTCCCGGATTGGCTGAAAGTTGGGAAGATAGCGACGAAGGCAAAACTGTCGTCGTCAAATTGCGCGAAGGATTAAAATTTTCGGATGGCTCTCCGCTGACGGCGGATGACGTACTCTTCACTCTCAAAGTCGCGACTGATGAAAAATCCGGCTCGCTGTTTCGTGAAAATTATTTGATCGGCGGCAAACCGCTGCAAGCCACGAAAATTGATGATCGAACCGTACGTTTTCAGCTGCCACGTGCCGCCGCCGCGTTTGAATCTTTGCTCTCAACTTTCGGAGTTCTCCCACATCAGAAACTGGGAAATAACTTTAATCCAAAAACCTGGGACATCACTGTTTCACCCAATGATTTAGCGGTGACGGGCGCGTATACGCTCAAAGAATTCGTCCCCGATCAGCGCACGATTTTGACGCGTAATCCGCATTATTACAAAAAGGATAAAAATGGGATTCAACTTCCCTACCTCGACGAAATCGTCATCGAAGCCATCAAAGACCCAAACACCGCGTTGCTGAAATTTCAGCAGGGCGAAGTCGAATTGATGGACAACATTGCGCCCGCGAGTTTCGCCTCACTAAAACAACAAACTCCGGCAGGAACTTCGGTCAAAGATTACGGCGCTTCGATGACTTCGGATTTCTTGTGGTTCAATATTAACGAGACATCAGTTCCGGCCACCAAACGCGCGTGGTTCAACGACATCCGCTTCAAACGGGCTATCGCGCACGCGCTGGATCGCAAGACAATTATTGATAACGTCCTGCGAGGGCTGGGTACGCCGCTCAATGGAATCGTTTCCCCGGCGAATAAAATCTGGGGCAGCAGTGAGATTTCAGGCTACGATTTCAATCTGCAAAAAGCGAAAGATTTATTGACGGAAGCAGGCTTCGCACAGCGCGATAATGGCTTGTTTGATAAAGGCGGAAACGCCGTCGAATTCACACTGATCGTAGACGAAAGCGTCCCCATCAGAAAAGCGATGGCTGCAATTATTCAGGAAGATTTGGCGAAGCTCGGTATCAAAATCAATGTGGCACCACTGGAGAAAAATGCCTTCAATGAAATGATCGAGAAGAAGCTGAGTTACGACGCCGCGCTGCATGGATACGCAGTGACCGACACCGATCCTTCTACCGCCTTGATGGGATTGAAAACAGGCGGAGCGCAACGTTACTGGAACATGGGAGAGAAACAGCCGACGCAAGCCTGGGAAAAAGATTTTGACCGCTTAGCCGATGAACAGGACACGACGGTAGACCCGGCGCTTCGCAAAAATAAATTCGCCGAAGCACAAAAACTTTTTGCAGAACAACTGCCTATGATCCCGGTTGTAGTCAGAAATTTTGCGAGCGGAGCCAAATCAAATTTAGGAAATTATCGCCCCAGCGTCGTGATGCCGCGCTCGCTTTGGAATGCTGAAGAATTATTTTGGAAGAAATAAAAACGGTGGTCGGGGATCGGTGGTCAGTGGTCGGAAACACTAAGACCGCAAAACTCGAAACGCGAGACTAAGTTTCTATGAAAGAATTACCCATTCTGAAACCATTGTACGATTGCGGAAAATGTCCTGGTTATTGCTGTTCGTACGAGTACATTATCGTCACCAAAAGCGATGTGAAACGACTTGGCAAACGCTTCGGATTAACTCCCGAAGAAGCCGAAAAAAAATTCACCCGCGAAGTGAAAGACTACGGTCGAATCCTGAAGCACCGCCAGGACACCGTGTACAAAACGATCTGCCGTTTCTTCGACCAAACAGAACGCCGCTGCACCGTCTACGAACATCGCCCCGGCGTATGCAGGGAATATCCCGATACCAGGAAATGCGGATATTATGATTTTTTAAAGTGGGAGAGAAAGCACCAGCAGAATGAGACGTTTGTGCCGCTGGAAAGATAGGAAAGCCGTGCCAAAATCTTAGACGGCAGAGCGAATCAGGTATTTGCGGAAGAGACGAAAAACGCGGGCGGGATAATAAAGCAGTGACAGGTTGGACGGTAAGACAATGGGCAACATTGCCCAATCTTCCGGCGTAGTTCTAAAAATTAAACGGACTCCATAAAGGATGCGATCAAGCCAGGACTCGCGCATTTTCAAATGGAATAAAATCAATTCGTTCATTGTCGCTTCGTCTTTTTTTTCAGCGAAGATTCGGGTTTCAATTTCTTCAACCAAAGCGGTTCCAGAGCTATCCAGTCGAATCTTATGCAAGACAAATTCTGGTAAAGGAGCATTGCACAGCCGATGTGCTAGTTCCAGACTTAGAGACATCACTCGCTCGCAGCGCAGCACTCTCGTCATTGAATCAACCAGTTCCCAATCCATCGTTGGATAAATTACGAGCAGCTGTGTAATATCTGCCACCCACCCTAACCGTTCCCATTTATGCTTCGCACCGTGAAAGCAGAGGATCATCAGTAAATCTTCAGGAGCAGGAACCACGACCTCAAAACCTGACATTTGTATTGTTAGCAAGCGTGATTTAAGACTCTGCAGTGTAAAAGGAAATGACAAATGCGGGTCAGCAAAGCCCCAATGAATTTCCAATAAATGCCCTTGCCGCGCTGAAAAGTAAGAATGATCTTTATAGGATTTCTGATACAGAGATTCTTGTTCAGAAGGTAATTCATACTCAGGTTGCCATTCATTTTTGCACAATAAGGCATCCACTGTGGCCCAATCTTCTTTGGCAATGACGACATCTATATCTCCATATTGCCGCATCGACACATCACCATAAAGTTGTACCGCCAGTGCAGGCCCTTTGTATGGCAGAGCAAAGATATGATGCTCCTGCAACAACCGCATCAGCCGCAATAGTTCTGAGGTCAAAGAAAGCGCGTGCGAAGCATTCATGCGCCGCCCAACCTCAAGCGCTTCACGGGTTTCTTTCGGGAGATGTTCCCAGACAGTTTCCTTCAACCGCAGATGCGCCAACGGAATCAGTCCATGATGATTCGCCAAATTGATAACGGTTTCCCAATCACTGATTTGTGGGATTAATTCCAGTAACTGGATTTGACGGTGTTCAGGAGTGTCGACCTTCGCACAGCACAACAAAAGTTGTAGTTCAGGAGACGGCATGGCTAAGGCTGGTTTTGTAAAAGGACATCCGGCAGGATCAATAATTAATAGCTGCCTGCTCTATTTCAAAAGCCTGAAATATCTGGACAATTTTTTCACTGACATCGCGTTGAAATTCACCACAAAGTTTTCCCACATCAACGGCGATATGTTCTGCTTCGCTAACCTGGCGTAAAAATGAAAGTGTGCCAAGAATTTTTTCCTGATGCATTAACGGAATCGTTAAAGTCCAATAATTTGATTCTGGCGTCATTTCTTCAACAAAAGTTCCGTTCGTTTCAAACATGAGGATGAGTGGCTCACTTGCGATGACTTTCGTTTCGCCAATAGGCAAACGCCAGCCATTGTTTTCAGCAGCGTCGAGAATGCTCTGAGATTGTAAGGGATAAGAAAAATTCGTCAGTTGTAATTTCACGCCCTCAAATTCAGTCGCAACGGCGAGGTTGGATAAAACAGAAAGTAAATCGTCAATCGTCTCAGCTTTTTTCAGATCAAGGCTGCGATGACGGACACCGACATTCACTGATAAATTTTTGCGATGCCTGGCAACGCGGCGGCGAATGGAATTTCCAAGCTCTTCAAATTCCGGATAGCGGAGCTTCTGGACACCCAGAACAATGATCACGCCAATCATACAAAAAATCAGCGCTGGTTGTGAGCGGCTGGGGTTAATTAGCATGACGCCGAACAATGAGAACACTCCGCAAACCCCATACAAAAGAATAACCGTTTGACGCTGTGAAAGGCCATGATCCAGCAAACGATGATGAATGTGTCCGCGATCCCCTTGCAATAATCCCTGCCCACTAATAAAGCGACGGAACAACGTCAGCCCCACATCGAGCACCGGTAATCCAAACGAGACTAACGGAATCGCAATTGCTACTGTGGTTGTACTTTTCTGCGCTCCCGCTAAAGACAAAGCCGCCACCATAAAGCCGAGAAACAGACTCCCGGAGTCACCTAAAAAAATTGTGGCCGGGTGAAAGTTGAAATAGAGAA
The DNA here is from genome assembly GCA_043736395.1 of Blastocatellia bacterium. GTDB lineage: Bacteria > Acidobacteriota > Blastocatellia > RBC074 > RBC074 > JAFDVL01. The sequence continues at coordinate 39,877 of JAYTCQ010000323.1, forward strand.
ATCCAATTACTGCCCCGATCAAAATAATAGCGGTAGTGCTGACTGTAGGATTTCCACCCGTCACCGAAAAAAATAAAATTGCGCTCAGGGCAAAAGCCGAGGCTCCTGCCGCCAAACCATCAATACCGTCAATTAAGTTAAATGCATTCGTGATGCCAACTACCCACAAAGCAGTCAAAGGAAAGCTCAGCCAATACGGGAAATTATATTCGCCAAGAAATGGTAGGTTTAGAACTTGAATCCCGAAGCCCAGCGCGTGCAACGGAATTGCCGCAATGATTTGAACTACCACTTTTACGAGTGGAGATGCGCCTCGTAAATCATCATAGACTCCTAATCCCAAAACCAACGTAGCCGCGCCCACAATCACCGCATAAAAACCAAGACTCTGTAAGAAGGATTCCCCAATAGTCGTTTGTAAAAAGGGGACACAGCAAAGCGTCAGTAGAAAGGCAACATAAATGCCTAAGCCACCCATGCGCGGAGTAATCCGTTTATGAATGCGCCGATCATTGTCAGGAATGTCTACCGCGCCGATGTGGGTTGCGAACCGTCGCACAAAAGGAGTCAGTAATAATGAAAGACAGAGTGAGATGCCAAACAAAATAAGGTAAGACCGCATATTTTACTCGTTCGATAACCGTTTCCCCTTCGTGCTACTTTGTGTTCTTCGTGGATAAAACACGCTATCAACTAAATTATCCACGAAGAATACGAAGTGACACGAAGGAAAGAAAATCGTTTGGGGCAAGTTAAAATTGACGCAAAATCCCGAAACCTTCCAAAATCATAGTGGGGCGATTTTTCATCTGTAATTAGCACTATACCAATCAATCGTTTCCTTCAATCCTTCGTCAAACCCAATCGCCGATTGAAACCCGAATTCCTGACGAGCGCGTTCCACATCCAAGCAACGACGTGGCTGACCATCAGGTTGAGAACTATCCCAGACAAGTTTACCTTGAAATCCGGTTAAGGCAGCAATTTTTTCAGCTAAATCTTTGATCGTAATTTCAAAGCCTGCTCCCAGATTCACCGGATCAGATTTATTATATTTTTCTGCCGCCAATAACAAGCCTTCGGCACAATCTTCCGCGTGCAAAAATTCCCGTGTCACCTGACCAGTTCCCCAGCATTTCACTTCGCTGGCTCCACTCCGAACGGCTTCCACACATTTGCGAATCAAAGCCGGAATCACGTGCGAGCTTTGTAAATCAAAGTTATCGTGCGGGCCGTATAAATTCACCGGGAGCAAAAAGATTGAATTAAACCCGTATTGATCCCGGTAAGCCTGAGATTGCACCAGCATCGCTTTTTTGGCGATTCCATACGGCGCATTCGTTTCTTCAGGGTAACCATTCCAAAGATCATCTTCTTTGAAAGGCACCGGTGTAAATTTAGGATATGCGCAAATCGTCCCTGTCGCCAAAAATTTTTTTATGCCGCGCAAACGGGCTTCGTCAATCAGTTGCACACCCATCATCAAATTTTCATAGAAGTATTTGCCAGGGTTTTCACGGTTTGCGCCAATCCCGCCCACCACTGCTGCCAGATGAATCACCAAATCAGGCTGGGTATCGTCATATAGCCGTTTGATGGCCTCGGATCGCACCAAGTCATATTCGGCGCGGCGCGGAACAAAAATATGTTCGCAGCCTCTAGCTTTCAGCTTCTCGACGACGTACGAGCCAAGAAAGCCTGCGCCACCCGTGACAACCACTCGTTCATAAGGAAAGGTCATAAAATTATGATGAAACTATGTGGCGCAACCAGCCATGGTTGCGACCGCCTTTGCAAAAGGCGAATCTTTCTCTCCGCCACAACTTTGGCAAGAAACTTAGATTTTTATCATCCTGACCTGGAGCAGAGTTTCAGTCAGAATTACAGTGATGTCATAGATTAGGCTTTGTGCCAAAGCCTGTCGCAACCATGGCTGGTTGCGCTACAACTTAAAATGCCGAACGATGTGTGGCTTTTTGTTGATCGTTGCCCTGGATTTTTTCCATATCAGCATCCACCATCATTTGCACCAATTCTTTAAATTTTACTTTTGGTTCCCAACCCAGCACCGTACGCGCTTTGGTTGGATCGCCGATGAGCAAATCCACTTCTGCCGGACGATAATAGCGCGGATCAATCTCAACATGTTTTTCCCAATCAAGTCCCAAGTAACCAAATGATTCAGTTAACAAATCGCGTACCGAGTAAGTTTCGCCGGTAGCGATGACGAAATCATCAGGCTTTTCCTGTTGTAACATTAACCACATGGCCTCGACATAATCTCCCGCAAAGCCCCAGTCACGTTTGGCATCCAGATTTCCTAGAAACAGTTTATCCTGCAAACCAAGCTTGATCGCCACTGCCGCTTTCGTCACTTTGCGTGTCACAAAGGTTTCGCCCCGGCGCGGAGATTCGTGATTGAACAGAATCCCGTTACAGGCAAACATGTCATAGCTTTCACGATAATTTACCGTGATCCAATAAGAATAAAGTTTTGCCACCGCATAAGGTGAACGCGGATAAAACGGCGTAGTTTCCCGCTGCGGAACTTCCTGCACCTTACCGTAAAGTTCGGAAGATGAGGCTTGGTAGAATTTCGTCTTAATACCTGTGTCACGAATTGCTTCTAATAACCGCAGCGTCCCAAGTCCGCCGACTTCAGCCGTATATTCAGGAATATCAAAGCTGACGCGCACGTGCGATTGCGCTCCCAGATTATAAATTTCGTCAGGTTGCACGTCGCGCAGAATTTTATTGAGCGAACTGGCATCGTTCAAATCGCCGTAGATCAATTTCAGGCGACGCGCCGATTCGTGCGGGTCTTGATAAATATGATCAATCCGTTCGGTATTGAACGAACTGGAACGACGAATAATGCCGTACACTTCATAATCTTTGGAGAGCAGGAGTTCAGCCAGATAGCTGCCATCCTGTCCCGTAATGCCTGTAATTAACGCTTTTTTTCTAGTCATATTTTTTAGCGGGGAGGTTATCCACGAAGGGCAGGAAGAAGTTGGTTAATAATTAGACCTATGAAGCTATGGCAAATTTAGCTTGAATGTTCAGGAAGATGAATTGCCACTAGCTTCAGCTAGTGGGATAGGCAAATATCAAAGGCTTTAGCCAAAATTCTGAAATAATCCTCCTCCAATTCGCTTTAGCTAAAGCTGTTTGGAAAGAGACTGTTTTTTCTAATTCGGCTAAAGCCTCTGGGCACCATCGCAATCCACTAGCTAAAGCTAGTGGCAATTCATTCAATTCAGGCTGCACACTCAGTAATTATTAACCAGCTTCTTCGTTTCCTCGTGGATAAATTTCTTTTTCAAACAACCCGGGGCGGATCATAGTGAACGATTTCGGGGCGGTTAATACGAACTGTTTCGGCATTCAGATCACGCCGTAATAATTGATCGAAGGCAAGCGCGGCATTCACGAGGCTGCCCTTTTCAGCGGCAGCGCGGGCGCGACTTCCAGCCTGAGCCAAAGCCTCTGAATTTCCCAACCATTGCACAATCGCGTCTGCCAATTGATTGCCATTCAGGTTGGCAGGCAGCACAGATCCGCAATTGTTTTCTAAAATCACTATGGCGGCTTCACTTTTTTCCGGCCCGATAAATAAACAAGGGCGACCCGCAGCTAATATCCCGTAGACCTTGCTGGGCACGACCAATCCACATAATTCGTCATACATACAAGCCAAATGCAAATCGGCAGCACTCAGGCTTTCGGTTAATTTATCGTGTGGTTGCAAAGGGAAGAATTGCACGTTAGCGATTCGATCGCGTTCCACACGCGCCTGAACATCCGCCAAACGTGGACCATCGCCCACAATCAGCAACAATGCTTCCGGCATTTTTTGCTGGAGCAATTGCGCGGCATCCAGAATGGCATCAAACGGATGCGCAACACCCAGGTTGCCGGAATACATGACTACCGGACGATCCCCGATGCCGTTAGCTTCACGAAATGGATTGCCTTCGCGCGGGAGAGGACGAACATTATTTGTATCCGCCCAATTTGGAATTACGGTTAACGCCGATGCATCAATCCCACGCGCCAGCATCCGGTCGTGCATACAACGCCCGATGCAAATGACCTGATCGTATTGGCGCAAGCCCCAACTGGAAACCCATTCCAGTAATTTAGTCGAACGCTTCCCTTTTTTGATCACGCCGACGGAAACAGCAATTTCAGGGTAAATATCCTGCGCCCAGTGCACCAATTTAAATTTGCGGAACAGTTTAAAAAACGCTCCCATTACAAAAATCAGCGGCGGATCGGTCATCGTAATCAGCACATCCGTCGGAGATAAACTGAGGATGCGCCAAAAAATCGCAGGGTATAAACTGAAATAGCTAAGCGCACGTCGTAGAATATTTTTGCGGCTGAACGGAATTCCCTGCACTCGCTCCACAAAAATCCCATTCATCACCTCGCGCGATGGCAAAGCTGTTTCCGGCTGACTGGTGACGACAGTTACCTGCCAACCCAAATGCTTCATCTGATCGGCCAGTTCCGCCAGAATCTGCCCCGTAGCCGCCAGGACGGGCGGGTAAACACGATTCACAAATAAAACCGAGCAAACTTTTAAAAATTCATTTTGTGGACGCAGGGATTTTGCGACGACTCCTGATTCCACATTCGGCGAAATGATTTGAATATCAAGGTCATAGCCTTTGACACGCGCCAGAATAGATTCAAGATGCTCGTCATTCGGAATCAATAATCGCGCAATATTTCGTTTATTGACTACTGCGTTTAAATCGTCGAAGCCGCCGAGCACTTCGACACCTTCAACCATCGGACGGTTCGCTTCAGGGTCAATCAGCCCAACTAATTGATAGTCTGATTTCGGGCGGTCATTTAATTCAGGGATGAGTGTGGCAGCCTCTGGCCTGGTGCTCACCAGCAACGTATTTTGCTGCGGCATAGAGCGGCGAAGGCGTTGCAGGTAAACCCCGGCAGCATAGCGTGACAACACAATCACCGGAGCCGTCAAGATAAAATCCAAAATGAAGGCAGAACGCGGATACCCACGAAAACCAAAAATTATAAAGATCGCCAGCACAAACAAGACCGAGCTGACCACCGAAGCCTTGAGGATATTTGGTACGTCGTTCAGCTCTTCAGAATTCCATTCGTCACTAAACAATCGGAAGTAATGAAAGACTGAGGCTTTCACAGCCAGGAGGACAGGAAATGTTTGCAGGGAAAGTCGAACAAATCCATCGCTTAACGTCGCGAAATCAAAGCGAATCAGAAAGACTATGTAATAACAGACCATCAATAAGATTGCCTGAATTACAGCAACGATGACATTGCGATATTTAAAGAGTCTTTCCACCATAAACTAATGAATCAACTAACGCAGGCAAGCAATTCTATAGCAAAAGAGTAAAGCCTTCTTGCGCAAAATGGTGATCGTGTGTCAGGACTTCTGTAATATTTCGTTCGCGCATGGTTTGCATTGAGAGACAATCTGTCAGGCTGTACCCTTTGTCTTTGCGAGCGCGATACAGTTCAAGGGCTGAAATAAAAGCCGACCTTGTTTGCGGAACGATTTCGACCTTTTCACTTTGTAAGAGGTCATCAACAATTATGGCAACCTGCAAGCGAATGTCAGCACCGAAACCGCTAAAATAATTCAAGACTTCGATCAGAACGGATTCGGTAGTAACAAAATCGGCTTTGAGTTTGGCATCTAATGCAAGCACTTGTGAATGCCATTGATCGCGGGGATTAATCGAAGCAATCCAATACAACGTATCAACAAAAACACGTTTCATCGTTTTGGTGATCCATACAAGTAATGGTCATGCTGTTCAGCACCATCTTCCGGGATGCGATCCCACACCTCGTTAGGAAGAGCTGCTGTTAATTCTTTAATTCGTTGTAATGGAGTGCGCTGTTGTTCCATTCGCTTGATAAACGCCAGAACCTCTTGCTGTTGGGTTTCAGGTAATCGCCTCAACGTTTCTACGACCTGCTGCTCAATTATTAACATAAAGACTCCTTATCAGAAAACAACCCTCGCTAAGCTCGTCGTATTATCCGTCATCACCAAGACAAAGAGAAATGCCCCTTACTTAGTACACCTTTAGACAAAACATGAATCAATTGAACAAATCCTATGACCTGTATTTTTAAATCTTCCGGCACAATCCTCGCTATGTGCCCGGATCGGACGATTGTTTCTCCACTCTCCATTTGTTGCAGATAAATATAGGGCGTTTCCTGCTCTTTGGCGAATTGTTCGTGGGAATCATCGGAAGTAATCACAAGGTCAGCTGTTTTAATTGCCGATAGAATCTCAGCATCAGGAACATTTTTCAGGTAAGTAATCCCCTGGCTTTTCAAGGTGAGTCCCTTAATCACGTCATCAAAGATAGAATCCACCAGACGCGAATTGAATTCAGGAACCGGCAGTAAAATCTTGATATGCTCTGACAACAAATACGTCAGCGTCAGCGGCAATAAAAGAGATTTCTTTTGCGGTTGTTCTTGCTGCAACTCGGTTGCCAACAAAATAGCGTACGGCGTTTCAATAGACATCTATTTTAAGCGTAACCATCCATACATTGGTATCTACACAAGTTTTTAGTGCTGATAGTTATCGGCTTGGTTGATAATTTCTGCGTCGCCAACGGCGACCAACATTATAGCCTATGGTGCAGGCGTTTCGCCGAAACCATAGGTAGTTGAGCACCATTCAATCCGTCGCTGAAGGCGACGAACATCAACCACCATCGGTTGTTCGTCGCCTTCAGCGACGGAATCATTTTCGTATCTGACCTGGCGATTCTCGCCAGGCTATATTGTTGGTCGCCGTTGGCGACAAAGAACTTTTTCACAACTAGAGTTTCCCTACTGCTTACGCCGCACCGCATAGTTCCCCACATACAAAACATCCATCCGCGTTTTCAGGAAACAATCAATCGCGTGTCGCGGCGTACAGACAATCGGCTCATTCTCATTAAACGAAGTATTCAGCACCACTGGAACTCCGGTCAGCGCATTGAAATCAGAAATCAGTTGATAGTAACGAGCGTTCACAGATGGCGTCACGGTTTGTAATCGTCCTGATCCATCAACGTGTGT
>JAYTCQ010000324.1:0-33704 GCA_043736395.1 Blastocatellia bacterium
AATTCAAATAAATTCGGAGTCTCTTTGCGCAACGTCGAATCGCGTTCACGTCCGGTTTGACGCAGTAATTCGCTGCGAATATCGGTCAGGCGAATGCCACGTTCATACAAAATTTCTGACGCCAGAGAATTTTCTTCGCGCAATAATCCGAGCAATAAATGTTCCGTTCCGATATGACGATTCGCCAGCCGTTCCGATTCTTCCGCCGCAAACGCCAGCACGCGTTTGGCTTCCATCGAAAGCGGCAAATCAATCGTGTTCGGATGACGCGGACGCAGGACAATGCGACCCTCCACATCCTTGCGAATGGATTCGACGGTCGCCTGAGCGCGATTAAAAAATCGTTGTGCAATGGTTTTGTCTTCGCGGATTAACCCCAGCAAAACATGCTCAGCTTCGATTTGCATCGCGCCGTACTGACTGGCTTCATAGCGAGCAAAAAAGATCACGCGGCGGGCTTTTTCTGTATATCTTTCGAACATGACTGATTCCCTGTAGGGTAGGTTCTTAACCTGCCCGCTCTATTAACTTCGGGCAGGTTAAGAACCTACCCTACCATTTTCTAAATGCAAAACACGGTCACAAGTTGCAGCAAGAGTTGCATTATGCGTCACAATCACCGAAGTCAATTGGGTTTCACGATGAAGTTCCCGTATTAAATCAAAAACTTCATCTCCGGTTTTCTGATCTAAATTCCCGGTTGGCTCATCGGCCAGTAACAGCGTTGGCGAAGCAATTAAGGCTCGCGCCAGCGCCACCCGTTGTCGCTCGCCACCGGATAATTCACCGGGCCGATGCGAAAACCGGTTTTCCAATCCAACTTTCTTTAAAAGATTATACGCCAATTCTGAAGCGGCGGTTGTATTTTCGCGACGAATTAAAAGTGGCATCATGACATTTTCCAGCGCCGAGAATTCCGGCAACAAATGGTGAGACTGAAAGACGAATCCGATCCGACGATTGCGAAACTCAGCTAACTCTACCGCAGCATTTTTGAAGATGTCAAAGTTATCTAAAATCACTGTTCCTGAGGTTGGCACATCCAATCCACCCAGCAAATGTAATAACGTAGATTTGCCCGCCCCGGAAGCTCCCACGATGGCCACCATTTCCCCTTGCCGGATCGAAAAATCAAGATTTTTGATCACCGTAATTTCTTCGCCGACTCCCCTGTAAATTTTGGTCAGAGCGCGAGTCTCCAACAAAATTTCAGATTGTGACGAGCCAATATTCATGCAGAATTGACTATGCCATCAATTCAGGTTTTAGTGAATCAGCAAATTAGTAGCAATTCTAAAAAATGGAACCTCCCGCAAAGGCGCAAAGGACTTGAATGACGTAAAGAAAATCCTTTGATCACTTTTCGCCCCAGCTCTCGTTCTTCGCGTCTTTGTACCTTTACCTGAACCACTTCTTTACTTGTGACCACCCAACGCACTTGCTATACTTCAAATATGGCAACCATAAAATTTTGGCTGAAAAGCACCTGAACGACTTGTCGCAACGCGCGGAGTTTCCTGCGCGACATCGCTCAAGACAATGAAATTATTCAATTCGACTACGCCCGTCAGCCGCTGACCGCCGCCGAGATCAAAGCTATTTTTGGTCATGATAAAATAGATCAGTTTTTAAATACGCGCCACGCAGTTTATAAAGAAAAAGGATTTGCTGAAAAGCTTCCACCTCTGACTGAACTCATCGAAATAATTATTGCTGAGCCGAATTTACTGCGACGCCCCATTACCCGAATCGGTTCAAAATTTGTGGTGGGGTATGATCAGGAAAAAATGCAACAGTTGATAAATGGTGAATGATCGCAGACAATTATCAGGCTATGACCGCATTTTTGACCGCAGCATTGTTATTATACCTGATCAGCATTTTTTATGCTGTGCTGACGTTTGCCGGTAATCAGCAAACGAAAAATTCTCCTAACTGGTTAAGCGTCTTAGTGGTATCAGGATTTGTTATCCATACTGGAACTATTGTTTTTGATTGGATCACTCTTCATCACTTCCCCATCGTCAACGTCAAAGAAATTTGCTCCTTTATTGCCTGGGCGATTGCGGCTTATTATTTAAGCGCTGTACCTCGTCACAAAGCGCGCGCACTCCCCGTTATTTTATTAGCTGTAACTTTCGGCATGACTTTATTGTCATTGCTTTTACCAGAGCAAGAGGCCTCTGAATCACTGGTAAATTTGATTACGGCATCCACGTTTACAAAAATTATTTTTCCGCTCCATGTCACGATGCTAATTCTGTCGTATGCGGCATTTGTTGTAACGCTGGCTGGTGGAATTATGTATCTGGCGCAGGAACGAGAACTGAAAGCAAAGCGTTTCGGCACTGCCTTCAAATGGCTTCCGGCGTTGAATACCTGTGATGAAATTGGCTATCGCTCGTTGACGATTGGCTTTGTAGCGTTGACGCTGGGAATGGTGACGGGAATGATGTGGGGCAAACAACACGATGGACGTTTCTGGCACAACGATCCGAAAGAAGTTATGGCGTTAGTCACCTGGATTGTCTATCTGGGAATTATGCATTATCGCCTGACCGCAGGATGGCGCGGACGCCGTGTTGCGTGGATGGCAATTGGCGGTTTCGTCGCAGTATTAATGACCTTCATCGGCGCCCGCGCGATGGGCGGCTATCACGTCTTTGGGTGAAGAATAGTTCACAGCAAGAAAGTTCGCAGTTCGCAGTAAAAACAGTTCGCAGAAGAAAAACTGCGAACCGCGAACTATCTACTGCGAGCTTCTTCTTACTGCGAACTGCGAACTTTCTTATGAGTTTATTCCTTATCGGCATCAATCATCGCACCGCACCGGTTGAAGTGCGCGAGCAATTGGCTTTTACGGAAGCCGAATTGCCCGCCGCGCTCCAGGCGATGACTGCGCGTGAAGCCGTTCAGGAATGCCTCATCATCAGCACTTGCAACCGCGTCGAAATTATCGCTGAAGCTTCTGACGCGGCTCATGTGCACGATTTAATTTATAAACTGAAAGACGTTCATCCGCATCAGATTCAGTCGCATCTTTTCCAACATGCCGACCTCGAAGCCATCAAACATACGTTTCGCGTCGCGTCCAGTCTCGATTCCATGATCGTTGGCGAACCGCAAATTTTAGGTCAGGTCAAAGACGCTTTTAAAATTGCACAGGACGCCGGAACCGTCGGTCATTCGCTGACCCGTTTAATGAATCGCGCCTTCGCCGTCGCCAAAAAAGTCCGCAACGAAACCGGCGTCGCCGCCAACGCCGTATCCATTAGCTACGTTGCCGTTGAACTCGCACGAAAAGTTTTTGATTCATTGGAAGGGACTACGGTGATGTTGCTTGGCGCGGGTGAAATGGCAGAACTCGCCGCGAAACATTTAATTACCAACGGCGCAAAAAAATTACTGATTGCGAATCGCACGTACGAAAATGCGTTGACGCTCGCCAATGAAATGAACGGCGAAGCAGTACGTTTTGAAGACCTCGATCAACGCTTAGCCGAAGCCGACATCGTACTCAGTTCCACCGGAGCTTCACATTATTTAATCACCCCCAATCAAGTTGAAAAGGCTATCGCTGCTCGCCGCAATCGCCCAATGTTTTTGATTGATATTGCTGTTCCTCGCAATATTGATCCGGCGATCAGCGAACTCGATAACGCCTTTGTTTTTGACATTGACGACCTCGAAGCCGTCGCGTCCGCAAACCTCAAAGAACGCGAACGCGAAGCCCTACGCGCCGAAGAAATTATCTCCGCCGAAGCTGAACGCTTTGCCGCTACGATGAATGAAGGCAACCTTAATCACGTCATCGGAGTCTTCCGCCGCGAAATTCATCAACTCACGTTGGATGAATTAGAACGCACTCGAAAAAAATTAGGCGACTTAACTCCCGAACAGGAAGAAGCGTTGCAGATAATGCTGAACGGAATCGTCAACAAGTTCACTCACCCTATCATCCGGCAAATGCGCGATTCTGAAGACGGACATTCGGCTTATTTAGAAGCGTTTCGAGACCTTTATCATCGTGATAATTAGCAGTTATACAAGACGAAAAAATTGAAACTTTTCAGTCGTCAAAAACTTTTCAAATGTGGGATGCTCTTGTAAGCCATCAACATTTCCTGCTTCGTAATGCAAACTCAGGAACGGGTTCTGAAAATACTGATATTATTTTTATAAGCACACGTTATCTTGATGTCCCAACAACTCTTTACGGACTAGAAATTGCAGAAACACGAGATAGTTTTTTACTTGATAAATTTACAAAACGGACAGGTAAAAATTTTGACACCGGAAATAGACTTTTTGAAATTAAATCAGGCGGCAAAGAATTTTATGTTATCGCTGGTCAAGTGTTGATTGAGACAAGCACATTAGGAACTTTTGAGTCGCCATTAGCAGCTATTTTAGGCATCCCCGAAAAAGGGCGTGAAGATTATTTAACCAAACTTAAATCTTCCTTCTACATTTAGATTTATTTGGTTTTTTAAATAAACTCTCAGGTATGCGATCTTCATTTCTGTCAAAGTATGAGAATAATCATTCGTAATTTTTCCTTCGCGTTTTTCCTGATTTCCTTCCTTTGCGTTATGGGACAATCACAAACTCTTTCGCCCGCTGCAACGCGCCAAGCATTTCTGAAAATGATTGATCGTCCGCGCGTCGCGTTGGCTCCTGAATTAAAAAAGCAGAGCGAATCTGACGGATTAGAACAATGGCATCTTAACTACGCCGCCGAGGCGCAACAACGCGTGCCGGGGTTGATCATAAAACAATCCTCCACCAATCGCCGCCCTGTCGTCATCGTCCTGCACGGAACCGGAGGAAATAAAGAAGGGCAAATTCCGCTGCTCAAGGATTTAGCCAAACTCGGTTTTATCGCTGTCGCCATTGACGGACGCTATCACGGCGAACGTACAAAGTCTGGGACTGGTTCGGCTGAATACGGCGAAGCGATGCTGCGCACGTATCGCAGTGGAAAAGAACTTCCATTCCTTTATGACACCTGCTGGGACGTGATGCGGTTGCTGGATTATCTGGAAACGCGCTCCGATGTAGACGCGAAAAAAATTGCACTCATCGGATTTTCAAAAGGTGGGATGGAAACCTATTTGACCGCCGCCGTAGACCCGCGCGTAGCCGCTGCGGTTCCCTTCATCGGCGTCCAAAGTTTTCGTTGGGCACTCGAAAATAATTCGTGGCAATCCCGCGTGGGAACGTTTCAAGCCGCCATCGAAGCCGCCGCCAAAGACGAAGGCCTCACAGAAATCAATTCGAAATTCGTGCAGAAATTTTATGATCGTGTAATGCCGGGGATTTACAATAAATTCGACGGCGACCAGATGACGCCGCTGATTGCGCCGCGTCCATTATTTGTCATCAACGGAGATACCGACGCGCGTACGCCGATGCCGGGATTAATGATTTGCATTGACGCAATTCAAAAAGCGTATGGCAAAAACAAAGATAAATTCACCTTCAAAGCCCAGCCCAAAACCGGACACGCCGTCACCGACGAATCACGCAAAGAAGCGATTGCGTGGTTGCAAAAATGGCTTATGTAATTACGTTAAAGCAGAAGAGAGAAAACGGAATACACGGAAAGACATAATTAGAAGTTAAGTATTTTTCCGTCTTTTTCGTTATTTCCGTTTGTTCCGTTTTCTCTCTTCTTCTTAGCAAGATGCCATTTCACGAGTTAAAATCTCGATTTAAAATATCTTTGTTGTAACAAATTTTCCCGCTGAACCGTTTCTGTTTTTTACTCCAGCAAACTATTGATTGTGCTTCTGGCTACGGTTCTCTACAATTGAGTTCCGGTGATTGAAAATTCTTTCTTCACCTCTGATTCTTCATCCGTACCTATTTATTTTATGAATTGGCTCAAACTATTTTCGGTAGCCCTTTTTCTCTGTTTTTTCTCTCTCCGAGCCGAAGCACAAACGCCCGCGCCTTCTAACGATCAAATCTTTCGCATCGGTTCCAGCGAAGTCATGCTTGATTTTGTTGCACGTGACAGAAAAGGCAATCGCGTTCTCGACCTCAAGCCTGAAGAAATTGAAATTTACGAAGACGGCGCGAAGCAGACGCCAAGCACCTTCAAGTTAGTTCAATTTGAAAATCGTAATAATGCTTCGACCAGTACGGCAGAAATTCAACAAAAAAGACCCCGCATTGATCCATCGCGTCCGCTGCGTTTGATAACGCTGGTTTTCGATAATCTTGATATTGAAGCCCGCGCCACCATCAGCAAATCCGCGATGGATTTTGTTGATTACAGCTTGAACGATAATGTTTTGATTGGCGTTTTCGTCACCGCACAAAAACTTTTTTTGATTCAGCAATTCACGAATGACCGTGCCAAATTGCAGGCGGCGATTGATAGAGTAGTAATTAAAACTGACCGACCAAACGAAATGTTTGCCAATGAGACTTCGCGGCAACTAAGCGCACTCGCCGCCGTGGATGGCAATTCGAATGTGCTGGGAGTTTCTGATTTTTCCGCCAGCAGTCGCGGCTCATCAGCTCCTGCCTTATCAAATGCAACGGATGCCTTCGGTGCACCTACTGATCCCGCAGGCATTGCCATTGCCAGATTCACTTTGGGACTTTATCGCAGCCTCGAAGTCGCCGAACGCGAAACCGTAGCGCGGCTTTCGATTTATCCTCTGCTGCAAATGATCCGCGAACAGAAAAAATTACCTGGACGAAAAACGCTGGTGTATTTTTCGCGCGGTCTCGTCGTGCCCGCGACATTAGTTCCAGCTTTTCAATCCGCGATGAGCGAAGCCAATCGCGCCAACGTCAGTATTTATGCGGTTGACGCGCGCGGATTGACGACAATGATGGAAAGCGCGGACTCCAGCAAAGAGTTACAAATGGCGTTGCGACAGAGCGAAGAAATGCGTGCTGGAGCAGGTCCCATCAGCCGTGATTCGATGTCGGCTTTTGAGAGTGGTGAAAATAGTATTCGCATGAACAAGATGAATACTTTAAATGAGCTGGCGACCAATACCGGCGGATTTTTAATTGCGAATACCAACAATTTCAAAGAACCGCTCAAACAAATCACCAATGATTTGGACGGGTATTACGAAGTATTCTATTCGCCCGTGAAATCTGAGATGGACGGAAAATACCGAAAATTTAACGTCAAGGTTCTGCGCCCCGGCATCAAGATTCAATCACGCATCGGATATTTCGCGACGAAAGTTGCTGAAGTGGTTCCCGAATTTAATCCCGAAGGATTGCTCGCTGAAGCCCTGAATTCCGAAGCCTTGCCGATGGCTTTCCCGCATCGTTCGATGCCGATCCGCTTTATCTCAGATGCGCAATACACAAAATATCTTTTGGCTTTGGACGTTCCCATCGCCGGATTAAATTTCAAAACCGACACCGAAGCGAAAACCTACGAAACAAAATTGGCGGTCTTGCTGCAAGTCAAAAATGCCAAAGGCGAAGTCGTGCAGCGCATCAATACGACATATCCGTTGCAAGGAAAATATCAGCGTGAAGAAGATTTAAAAATCGGCAGTTTGGATTTCACCATACCGATGATTTTACCTTCGGGCGCTCTGACAGTCGAGACGGCTTTGTACAATTTGGACGGTAAAAAATTAAGCGCGCAGCGGCAGACGCTAACCGTTTCGCCCTTTATTGACGGGATCAAAACCAGCGGACTGACGATCATCAAGCGATTTGAAAACAACAAAATGATTCCCGCTAATAATCAAAATCCATTCATTCTTCCAAACGGAAAAATTGTTCCAAACCTCGGCGATCCGCTTTCTCTTTCTGCTAAACAATTCATTCCGTTATTTTTGGAAATTTATGCTGACCCGAAAAATTCTGATGTTGTAGAGTTGGCGTTAGAATTTTACCTTGATGGAAAATTAGTTTCACGCGGCAAGCCTGAACTTGCTACTGCTGATGCGACTGGAAAAATTTCTTCAGTGACTTCGATTCCCGCCCAGAATTTTCGCTCCGGCGATTACGAAGTCCGCGCAGTTGTCAGCAGTGGAAACCTGCAACTTGTTGAGCGGACAAATTTTAAATTAATCCGTACCGACGGCGAACCAGTCATCAAAGAATTGGAAGTCCGCAAAACTCCGATCAAAGTTGTTGGCTCCGATGAAAAGGCTGAGGAACTTGATTTACGCGGCACTGGCAAGCTCAGCGAAGATTTAGAGCGCACCGAATCCACGGCAGTCAACGGCGCACCTGTCGTGAATGCCACCGCCGAAACGATGCTCGAAGACGCCGCTCGCAACGGACAAAAAATGTATCGCCGTTTGCTGAATTACACCTATCAATTGAAGTCCACCAAACGCAAATTAATGCGCGGCGGATGGATTGATAACGAAGAAGTTCAGGTGCTCGAAGCCTACCCTGTACACACGCATCACGAACTGGTTTTGATGAGCAGCAACGGCAAAAAAGTCCCCGAATGGCTCATCAATCAACAGCGGGTAGATTCAGGAAAAATTCTCGAAAAAGATCAAGTTACCGAGGAATCAAAAAAACAAACTGGCGATCAAACGAACGTAACCAGCTTTATCACCGCCGGAGCTTCAGGATTTGAAAACGGCAAATTTAATACGCTCGCCTTTGATCCAGGAGTGATTGTAAAGAACAGTGAATTCTCAGCGCCGCGCTATGAAAAAATTGGAGAGCTGTTGACGCTCGCGATAGATTTCAAAATTCGCCCTGAAGCCGAGCTGAGCGCGAAATACGCGTACCTGAAAAATTTCCACGGCACGATCTGGATCGAAGACAAAGAAAAAATTATCCTCCGCATCGAAGCGGCTCCGATTGATAAAGTGGAAAAAGACGCTAAGCCCAAACCAGCGAAAGCCGGAAAAACAATTTTATTCTACGAACAACAAAAAGTTGCAACCGGAATCTGGGCACCCCACGTCATTCGCATGAACTCCGGCGGCAAGGCTGCGGCATTCAATGGATTGAACTGGGATGTGATCTTTGAATTTAATTCGTTCCAGAAATTTAATACGACGGCGGATGAAGAGAAGATTACGAAACCTACTCGTTAAAAATATGAAAGCAATTTTACTCGTTCTATTTTTATTAAATTTTGCGCCAATGGTTCAAGCAGAAGCTTCTTTTGAATTGACAGACTCAGGGCAAAAGGCTTTCTCAAAATTGCTAACAGCCACAAATTTTTTTGCTCTTGGTGGTATTGCAGTAGATGGACATATAAGCGGAGGCGAACAGGCTTTAATTGAATTACTTAAGGAACCTATAGGAGAAAAGGATCTTATTTTTTTGACTACAAACGGAACGTCAGCTGGCTCTTTATATGCGTTGCTTGGACTCAAATTCAAGAATCTAGTACTTTACAAAAAACAGATCGAATTGGTTAAAGCGCAATATGTGCTTGTCGAAGTCGAATTTGGTGCAGGATGCATGTTTTATCGTGTTCAGAGAGCTGCATTAATTGGGGCAATTGACTCAGGGTCATTCGATTCGTGGTTTGTGAATTGGAAACAAAAAGTTGAGAACTGAACCTTACGTAATTAAGAACTTCAACAGGCGAGACGCCTATCGTACCTAAAAACTAAATGAAAAAATTACTCTTTTTACTCCTCTTACTCATCCCCGCAGTCGCCCAAAATCGCGGCATCACCAGTGATGGCGAAGCGCATGGGGATGCTCCGTTTATGATTGAAACCGGATGGACGCCATTGCTCAACGGCAAAGATTTGACAGGATGGCACGGGATGAATCCGAATGCGAAAAATGAATGGTTCACGACGACGGCGATTTCATGGGAAAGGCTACTCGGGCCGACGCGCTTGAATGCTGCTTCCGTCCCCGGAGATCGCATCGTCAATGGAACTGGTCGTACCGTCAACCTCGTCACCGATCAAAAATTCGGCGACATTGAACTTTACATGGAATTCATGCTCGCGAAAGGATCGAATTCCGGTGTGTATTTGCACGGGCTTTATGAAGTGCAGATTTTTGACAGTTGGGGTTCATCGGAAGAAATGACTTCATCAGATGGCGGCGGCATTTATCATCGCTGGATTGATAACATGGGCGTAGGCGGTTCCGCACCGAGCCGTAACGCGTCGCGTCGCCCAGGTGAATGGCAGTCGTACCACATTTGGTTTCGCGCTCCACGCTTCGATGCGAATGGCAAAAAAACAGCGAATGCAAAATTCCTCCGCGTCGTGCATAATGGGCTTACCATTCAGAAGAATGTCGAGGTCGAAGGCGACACTCGCGCGGCGATGAAACTGGATGAAGCGACGACAAATCCAATTATGATTCAAGGCGATCATGGGCCAGTGGCGCTGAAAAATATTTATTGGCGACCGTTGCGGGAATTAATTGAACGATAACGAGGTTTAGAGTTCAAACTTCAGTTTGCCAAACGCCGCGCTTCGCTGGCGTTGACACGCTGAAGCCTGAACTCTGAACGATTCTTATGAACAAAAAATCTAAATTAAGATTACTCATCCTCACGATGCCGTTGCTGGCGTACGCGGTATTCCTCCCGCTTAGTTCGCAGCATGCGCAGGGTCAGGCTTCCTTTGAAAAAACAGTCTTGCCATTCATCGCCGACAATTGCGTTTTTTGTCATAACGCCAAAAAACCTTCAGGCGGATTAAATCTGGAAAAATTCCAAACTGCCGCTTCATTATCTGAAGGCAGAGAAACGTGGGAACACGCTATCCAGAAGATTCAGTCTGGGGAAATGCCGCCAAAAGGCGCGCCAAAACCTGATCAAGCGGAAGTCAAAACGTTCATCAGCTTTCTTGAGAGCGAATTCGCGCGGGCTGACAAAAACGTCAAACCTGATCCTGGACGCGTCACGGCCAGGCGTTTAAATCGTGCGGAATACAACAACACCGTACGCGATTTATTGGGTGTAGATATTAATCCTTCTGCCGATTTTCCACAGGATGATTCCGGCTACGGCTTTGACAACATTGGTGATGTGCTTTCAATTTCGCCTGTGCTGATGGAAAAATATTTAACCGCGGCTGAGAAAATTGCGCGGACGGCAATGTATGGAACTCCGCCGATGAAGCCAGCTATGGTGGAGCGGCGTGGGCAGAGCCGTAAATTAAATAATGTATTTGAACCGATCGCCGATTACGACACGACAGGACTCAGCCTGCCGAATGCGTTACACATCACGCATCGCTTTCCGGTAGACGCGGAATACGACTTTCGTTTGTTTTTGAATGGACAACGTCCGCCCGGTTCTGCCGCAGTGAAATTCGCTTTGTGGATTGACGGCAAGCAAGTGCAAGTGAAAGAACTTGATCCCGAAGGTCGTGCATCATTCAGTGAAAATAAGCAGGATTTTGACGCTTTCAATCTTGAATTCCGCGCGAAGGTTTCGGCGGGAGAACATTGGATTGCAGCGACCCCGATCAATTTATTTGACGGATTGCCAGCCAGTTTTAATGGCCCGAATCCTTCGACGAAGACTCCGCCACCCGTACCCGAATTTAAAGATCGCCCAGACGTTTCCGCTGAAATCAATGCGCGTCGCCGCAAAGGATTTGAGGAACGATTAAAAGTAAAAGCGCCTGTGAATAACGTTCGCGTCAGCCGTGCTGACATTGGCGGCCCTTACAATCAAATGGTTGGCGCATCGGCAGAAAGCAAAAAGAAAATTTATGTTTGCGGACATTTGAACGGTGCGCATCAATCTTCCTGTGCTGTAAAAATTGTAACGAATCTGGCGCGGCATGCTTATCGCCGTCCCGTCAGTTCTGCCGAAGTCGAACAGCTCACAAATCTGGTTTCGCTCGCGCAAAAAAATGGCGATTCATTTGAAGAAGGAATTTGTCTTTCGATTCAGGCGATGCTCGTTTCTCCGCATTTTCTATTTCGATTGGAACAGGATCGCCCGGCTTCAAGTACGGCGAGCAATGACAGCGGCTACCCGATTAATCAGCATGAATTGGCTTCGCGGCTTTCCTATTTTTTATGGAGCAGCATGCCGGACGATGATTTGATGCGTGCTGCCGATCAAGGTGCATTGCGTAAGCCCGCCATGTTGCAAGCGCAAATTCTGCGAATGCTCAAAGACGATAAGGCGCAGGCTCTGGTAGAGAATTTCGGAGGTCAATGGTTGGAATTGCGAAAGCTGGAATCCGCCAAACCCGACAAAGATAAATTCCCTGAATTCGATGAATATTTGAAGATGTCCATCCGGCGCGAAACAGAAATGTTTTTTTCCAGCATCATTCGCGAAGACCGCAGCATTGTTGATTTTATTGATGGAAAATACTCCTTCCTCAATGAACGGCTGGCGAATCTCTATGAAATTCCGGGCGTCAAAGGCCCTGAATTTCGCAGAGTTGCTTTTGCAGAAAATTCACAGCGCGGAGGCATCATCACGCAGGCGAGTGTGCTAACAGTTTCGTCCTATACGACACGAACTTCGCCGGTGCTGCGCGGCAAATGGATTCTGGATAATATTCTGAATGCGCCGCCGCCACCGCCGCCACCTGATGTTCCGAATTTGGATGAATCAAAAATCGGAACTTCATTGACCGTTCGTCAACAATTAGAAGAGCATCGAAAGAATCCGACCTGCGCTTCGTGTCATGCGCGGCTTGATCCGCTGGGCTTTGGATTAGAAAAATTTGACGCGATTGGCGTCTATCGCGCGACTGACGGTAAACTCCCCATTGATGATTCGGGAGAATTACCAGACGGGCGAAAATTCAATGGCCCGGCAGAACTTAGAAAAATTTTACACGCGGATCGTGACGCTTTTGCTCAAGGTTTGACGGAAAAACTATTAACATACGGATTGGGACGCGGCATTGAACGATACGATAAACCGACGGTCAAAAAAATTGCCGCGAATGTCGCCGCAAACAATTATCGGTTTTCAAGTCTGGTGCTGGAAATCGTCAACAGTTTGCCGTTTCAAATGCGCAGAGGAGGCTTGAAGAATTATGAGCTTACTCCCGCGAAGTCGCTTTAAGAATTTCCTGGACAGGATTTACAAGATTAACAGGATAGAATTCCGCTTAATCTTTTTTTTGTAAATCTTGTTCATCTTGTAAACCCTGTCTAAAATTCTTTTGGAGAATTTATGTTCATCACTCAAAAAAAATTAGCTCGCCGCACATTTCTCAAAGGGGTGGGCGCAAGCCTTGCCCTACCAATGCTGGACGCGATGACTCCGGCAATGTCTGCGGCGACAAAGTCTCCGGCGCGGCTGGCATTTATTTACGTTCCAAACGGAGTGGTGAATCTGGATTGGTGGAAGCCAACTGCAACTGGTTCCGACTATCAATTTACGCGCATTCTGAAACCACTCGAGTCTTTGCGAAAAGATTTTTTCGTCCTCTCAGGTTTAGACGACAATAACGGCAATGCGCTCGGCGATGGCCCTGGAGATCACGGACGCGCGGGAGCTTCGTTCCTCTCCGGCGTGCACTGCAAAAAAACTGCGGGCGCAGATATTCTCGGCGGCACGTCCGCCGATCAAGTCGCCGCGCAATTAATCGGCAAGCAAACCCGCTTCGCTTCGCTGGAACTCGGATGCGAAGATTCGCGCACGGTTGGAAATTGCGATTCCGGATACAGTTGTGCTTACACGAACAGTATTTCGTGGCGTACACCAACGACGCCGAATCCTCCGGAAGTGAATCCCCGTTTGGTCTTCGAACGATTATTCGGCACAGCTGATTTAAGCCTTTCGCCGGAAGTCCGCGCGCGTCGAGCTGATTATCGCAAGAGCATTCTCGACCTTGTGCAATCGGACACGAAAAAATTGGTTGCCAATCTCGGAGCCAATGACAAACGCAAGATTGATGAATACCTCTACGCGATCCGCGAAATTGAACAACGCATCGCAGCGGCTGAAAAAGACAATCGTCAAATCACTCCGGGCATCGAAAAACCTGCCGGAATTCCGATTACGTTTGTCGAATACTCCAAGCTCATGTGCGACCTGCAATTGATTGCATTCCAGACTGATTTGACGCGCATTTCGACGCTGATGTTTGCCCGCGAAGGCAGCATGCGTGTCTATCCTGAAATTGGAATTCCCGACCCGCATCATCCGCTCACGCATCATCGCAACAATGCAGAATGGATTGAAAAAGTCGCGCAGATCAACGTCTTTCACGTGAAGCTCTTTGCTGAATATTTGCAGAAACTGAAAAACACGCCTGACGGAGACGGAAATTTATTGGATCATTCGATGATTGTTTACGGCGCAGGCATCAGCGACGGCAATAAACATAATCACGAAGATTTACCGATTCTGTTGGCCGGACGCGGCGATGGCAGCCTGAAACCCGGACAACATATTGCCTATAAAGGCGGCAGACCAATCACGAATTTATATTTGTCGTTGCTCGAATGTCTCGGCGCCAAACCGGAAAAAATCGGCGACAGTACCGGAAAACTTGAGCAATTGAGCGGTCTGACGGCTTAAAAAAATGCGTCGCATTAACCTATATTTTCTCCTCGTAATTTTGCTTTTGACGTCCAGCGGTTCAGAAAACAAAACATTTTCTGAACCGCTGCAACGTTTAGCCCCACCGCCCGGATTGCCATGTTCGCGCGATACGCTGACTTCGTATTCCGGCAGGATTCTCCGGTATACACGCAAGCCAAATCAGATTTTTTTGCTGATGCGCACTGACGAAGCCACGACAGAAAAATTTCAGATAAAAATAAGCAAAGGAAAAAACCACCTGAATTTGTTTTTATTAAATGGGCAGGCAATCAGTGCGACAGAGTTAGAACAGGTCGAAAAGAAAATCCTGAACAAATCCAAGGCAGTGACCGTGACGGTTTGGGAGTGTCTTAAGACTACGCATCGCGTGATTGATTGGCGGGCAGAACTGAATTAATCAAAAAAAGTTTGCACAAAAAAATGGGAGCCGTGATGGCTCCCATTTTCATGGTTTTTAGAAAACTTATTTGTTCTCGCGGTACGTCGCCCACAAGGAATCCATCCGTGTAGATTGCCCTGCGCTGAAAAGATACATACAAGCATCGTCCGTGTAATCCATGAAGTTTTCAACGGGATCAAGTCCGGCTTTCGACTTGCAGGAATCTGTGTTGGTGGGGCAACCATAAGTCGCTGAGCGTTCGGCTGGCGTATCGCTCACGGCATCACCGGTTCCGTTACATCCACCTTGGAATGTGTGATAAAGGCCCAACCAGTGACCAACTTCGTGCGTCGCAGTGTCGCCTAAATTATAAGGTGCATAATTACTGCCAGGTAATGAAGCCCAGTAGCAAACGACGCCGTCTCTCTTCGGATTCGCGGCGTAATCAGTTGGGAAAGTCGCCCATCCTAATAACCCTGCTCCGCCGTTAAGATAAAAATTTAGATCATCGGCGGTGCCGAGCCGTAAGGTACTTTTCATTTGTGTTTCAGCCGCTGTTCCCGGCCCCGCGCCGTACCATGAACTATTAACATGGTAATTAGTTCCTGCCTTGATAAACCGGAAAGGAGTATTCGCACCAGCACCACCAGGAGCTGCTCCCGAGTAAGCTGCATTCAACACATTAATCTGAGCATCCAACCAACTGGTCGGAACGAATCCGGTTCCTGATGTTCCTGCCGTGCCGTTTTGTTGAATGACGTGATAATAAACATTGATCGTCACCGAACCTGCTGCCCGATTGAGCGTGTCAGGAGTTGCGCCACCCGCAGCGCGTCCATTGGCTACGCCGTTATCTTCTTCAGCTCGCTCCGGCGTGCCGCATTTGTGTTTGCTCTCAATAAAATCCTGAAGCGAAGCATACACTGTTCCGTCCGGCCCAATGAAGGTGCCGTTTCCCTGCAAACCAGGATGTGTGACGGGTCGCCCTTGTTGCGCGCCAACGTTCTTCAATCCAATAAATAAAGTTGCCGATATAGCACAGCAGGCGAGCATCAAAAAAATTATTGTTTTTTTTCTCACGAATATATTCTCCAAATAAGAGTTAATGATTATGATTCAGAAATTATTCTTACTGTCACGTGACCGAAGATCTCAGCCTGAATCGAAAAAATAATAGAAGTAAGGCACAATGCTGAGTGAACAGCATTAGGAGATGAGAATCTTAATTTACACATGCTTCATTTGGCTGTCAAAGCAATTATAAAATTGTTTTAGGAGAGATACTTACTATGCCAATTCGTGAAATTTTGCTACTCGGCAATCAACAACTTTGGCAGACTTCGGAACTTGTGAAAGATGTAAATTCTGCCGATACACAAGAAATCATTCGTGATTTGAGCGAAACGTTAGCGGAGTTTCGGGATGCCAATAAATTTGGTCGTGCTATCGCCGCTCCGCAAATCGGCATCCAACAACGCATCATTTTCACGAACGTTAACGGCGGCTTCGCTTTAATTAATCCGTTCATTCAAGACGCCAGCGAAGAAATGTTCGAGCTATGGGATGATTGCTTTTCGCTGCCGAATTTATTGGTCAGAGTCAAACGACACTACGAAATCAAAGTAAACTTCACCAACGAACACGGCACAGCCCAATCGCTGACTTTTCAAAATGATTTGTCGGAATTATTCCAACACGAAATTGATCATCTGGACGGGATTCTGGCAACAGATCGCGCGCTGGATCAACGCAGCTTTGCGATGCGCAACGAAGTATTCAAGCGATAAATTTTCCCAAAACAAAAGCACCCTTGAAAATTTATACATTCAAGCGTGCCCGAATTTTGAAACAATATTTATCGGCAATTAACCCATTCAGGTTGTTACTTTTATGCTTTTAGATTGGTTTTTTGTAAACGACGACGCGCCGCCGCGCCTAAAATTGGAATTCCACTTAGCAACAATGCGATAGTTCCCGGCTCTGGGACAGGAGCGCCAGCGCCGCCAGGAGGAGTAATTGTTGCCGTGCCGATGACCGCCGTGCTCAGCGCGGTGACCGTTGCCGCATTCAAATTAAATGTCGAACCAAACGCATTAAGCGCCGGAGTCGCCAAGGTCAGGGTTAATCCTGATCCAATATTGAAAAGTGGAATATTTGGCCCGACTAGATTTCCATTCACCCTCACAGTTCCGGTAATCAAACCAGGCGAAGTGTTAATCAGAAAATCGCTAATGGCGAGGCTGCTGCCACCCGCAGAAAAACTTAAGCCACTGCCATCGTGAAAAATTAAATTTGCCGGTGTATTCTCAGTAATTAGAAAATTCGCAATAGGAATCCCACCGCTGCCTAAGGTAACGGTCGCTGACCCTGTCGGCGAGACCGTGAGGCCCAGGCTAGTCAAAGTTGGAGCAGACGTAAGCGATACACTGGTGGTGCCTCCCACCAGCGTAACAGGATCGGCTACTGCTGCGACAGTCCATATTACAAGGGCTGTAATGGCTGCCATGAAATACTTCATATTTCGCATATATCTCCTTTTGTAAGTGAAATAAATGGATTAATTGCCGATAAACCCAGATTATCATTTTACTTTATTAAAAATTGTAGAGTTTCTGTGCTGTTTACGATGAAATAGTCACAAAGCTGTCAATTATTTGGCAGGAATTTGTCAGGATAGAAAAATATGAAAAGTAGGTGAAGATTTCGTGACGTTGTTTAATTTTTCCGTTTTTTAAACAGTAGAGGAAAGACGAATCACTACAAATTTCGACACCGGCGTATTACTTTTTTCGGCTACGCTGTCAATTGGCACTAATACATTCGCTTCAGGAAAATAGGTAGCGCAACATTTACGCGGGATGTCATAAGCCACAATGATAAATTTATGCGCAATGCGTGTTTCGCCGTTGAAGGTTCCGATTAAATCTACGACATCACCCGCTTTGAATTTTAATTTGGCGATGTCTTGTTTATTCATCATCACAACGCGGCGTTCATTAAAAATTCCGCGATAGCGATCATCCAAACCATAAATCGTCGTATTGAATTGATCGTGACTGCGAATCGTCATCATCACTAATTCGCCGTCATGTAATTCATGTTTAGGAATCGGATGGATGGTGAAATGCGCTTTGCTGTCAGGCGTATTGAAGCGGCCTTCGCGTGGCGCATTCGGTAAATAAAATCCACCGCCTTTTCGCACACGCTCATTATAATTTTCAAAGCCCGGAATCGTATGCTCAATTGCTTCACGAATGCGGTCGTAATGGGCAACGAATGCCTGCCAATCAACTGTTTGTAGCCCCGCCTTCAGGCTGAAAGTCTCAGCGACCAAATCATTTCTGAAGGCGGGACTACGAACGAAAACGGCTTCCGCGAGCCTCGCGACGATCATCGGTTCGCTCAGCAAATGTTCCGACGCAGGCGAATTTTTTCCTTGTGAACATTGCACCACGCCCATCGAATTTTCAGTCGTGACGAATTGCTCACCACTCGCTTGCAGATCAATTTCAGTCCGCCCCAGACACGGCAAAATCAAAGCCTGCTCACCTGTAATCAAATGCGAACGATTCAACTTTGTCGAAACATGTGCCGTTAATTTTGTGCGCCGCAAAGCCTCCGCCGTGAATTCTGTATCAGGTGTTGCCGATAAAAAATTCCCACCCATGGCAAAGAAAATTTTCGCGCGTCCATCGTGCATCGCCTTGATCGCTTCGACCGTATCGAAGCCGTGATGACGGGGCGGTTCAAAATTAAATTCACGTTCGAGCGCATCCAAAAATTCCGGCTTCGGCTTTTCCCAGATGCCCATTGTCCGGTCGCCCTGCACGTTGCTGTGACCGCGTACCGGACACAGCCCCGCGCCAGGCTTTCCGATATTTCCTTGTAAAAGCGCCAGATTTACAATTTCCTGAATCGTCGCGACCGCGTTTTTATGCTGCGTCAAGCCCATCGCCCAGCACGTGATCGTAGCCTTCGATTTGCACAGGATATTCACAGCCTGTTGAATTTCGATTTTTGAGACGCCGCTGTTTTCAGTAATTGATTCCCACGAAATTTTGTTCAGTGCTTCGGTGAATTGAATAAATCCTGCCGTCTTCGCATACACAAATTCCGCATCAATCGCATCAATTTCCAGCAGGCCTTTCATGATACCTTTCAGCAAAGCGACATCGCCGTTGATGCGAACCTGCAAAAACAAATCTGAAAGCGCAGTTCCCTGCCCGATGATTCCTGAGATTTCCTGCGGATGTTTGAAGCGCATCAATCCAACTTCAGGCAGCGGATTAATCGAAATAATTTTCGCACCGTTGCGCTTCGCTTGTTGTAACGCAGTCAACATTCTCGGATGATTCGTACCGGGATTTTGCCCAATCACAATGATCGCTTCGGCTTTCTCAAAATCTTCGAGCGTCACTGTACCTTTGCCAATTCCAATCGTTTCGCTGAGCGCCGTACCGCTGGATTCGTGGCACATGTTTGAACAGTCCGGCAAATTATTCGTGCCGAACATACGCACAAAAAGTTGGTACAAAAATGCGGCTTCGTTGCTGGTGCGACCCGATGTATAGAACAACGCTTCGTCCGGCGAATCCAAACTATTTAATTCATTTGCAATGAGCGCAAACGCATCATCCCAGGCAAGCGCTTCGTAATGCGTCGAGCCTTTTCTCAAAATCATCGGATGCGTCAAACGCCCTTGTTTATTGAGCCAAAAGTCCGATTGCTGTGAAAGTTCGCTGACGCTGTATTGTGCAAAAAATTCAGGAGTGACCGTTTTTGTCGTCGCTTCATCCGCGACCGCCTTCGCCCCATTTTCGCAGTATTCTGCAATGTGCGAACGCTCTCCATCAGGATCAGGCCACGCACAGCTCATACAATCAAAGCCGCCTTTTTGATTCATCTGATTGAGCGTAGTCAGGCTGCGTAGCACTCCCATTTCACCGAAGGCGTGTTTGAGCGAAGAGATCACCGCAGGAACTCCGCCAGCGGACTGACTCGATTCTTTGAGTTTAATCCCTGTGAGTTTTTCGGGTGCTTGTGCATTAGATTCTGGCGTTCTATCTTTCATGCCTTCACCTCCTCATCTTGTTGTAACAACCACTCTGGCATATCCTCGCCCTTTGCTTTTCGCCACGCCGCATCAAAGCCATCCCATTTACCGCGCAACTTTCGCAAATTATTTGCGGCGATTTGTGCGTTCGGCGATTCCAATTGGAGGAAAGTGCTTAGTGCTTGCATTATTAATCCAAATGCCTCAGCAAATTGTCCGACTTCCATCATTAAATTTCCCATCTGCCCCAGCGAGCTTGCCACGCCCGCCACGTTGCCGATCTCTTCGTTAATCTTGAGCGAGCGTTGATAGTATTCCAGTGCCGCCTCGTTATTCCCGCGCTCTTGCTGCACGCTCCCGATCTGTCCCAGCGAGCTTGCCACGCCCGCCACGTTGCCGATCTCTTCCTTTATCTTGAGCGAGCGTTGATAGTATTCCAGTGCCGCCTCGTTATTCCCGCGCAAATACTGCACGTTCCCGATCTGATGCAGCGATCTTGCCACACCCGCTACGTTGCCGATCTCTTCCTTCATCTTGAGCGAGCGTTGATAGTATTCCAGTGCCGCCTCATAATTCCCGCGCGCTTGCTGCACCATCCCGATCTGATGCAGCGAGTTTGCCACGCCCGCTACGTTGCCGAGGTATTCCTTCATCTTGAGCGAGCGTTGATAGTATTCCAGTGCCGCCTCGTAATTCCCGCGCGCTTGCTGCACGATGCCGATCTGATGCAGCGAGGTTGCCACACCCGCCAGATCATTCAGGTCTTCTGCCATCTTGAGGGCGCGATTGAAGTAAGCGAGGGCGTGGTCATAATCTCCTTGTGTGTAAAACACATCTCCTAATTGTCCAAGCAATCTTAACTCGGTGTGGCGGTCGCGTTGAGTGTCCGGTTGGAATTTGTAATCCGCCAGCAATCGTTCAATGGCAGCAATGCGGTCTTGCTTTTCTTGCTGCGAGAGGCTCTCCACTTCCCATGATTTTCCGGCAGAAAGGTCTTGCGCGAGGTGGGCAATTTCTGTCGGCTTCGCTGCAAAAAAATAAACACTCGACCGAACCGAAAAGAAATCCGGCGCACCTTGCGCAATCGCAGTCAATACATATTCAGGAACCCAAAACACCACCGGACAAGACAGTAATTGTGCAAAGGAATTACGAGAAGCATTGATGTTCGCAATCAGCGGGGCAACATGCGCTTCGGCGGCGACAGGCAGAGAAAATTCCAGGCCGGAAACGAATACAATATCCGGTAGCGGCGTGGTTAATTGTACTTGCATCGAATCAAGCAAATGCTGAAGTGGTTCCCGGAAAAAAATGGTTTGAATGTTGAGCTTGGGCAGGCGGGAGCGAACTTCTTCCATCAAGTGTTCGCGTTGCGGAATTTGATTGCAGCGCACGAAAATTAATTGAAAGCCTTCCGCTAATTCCAGAGTACGCACTAAGGCCGACAGTTCCGCTGCTTCATCAGGTGCGCTAACTGCGAATGGATCAAGTAATGCGGGTTCATTCGCGCTCATGTTGTGGGAGCCTTGTTGCTGGGATTGGCAGCCTCATCGAATCAGCGGCTTCTTTAAATTTTTTCAGCTCGCGGACAATGGGATTCACGGCATACCAGGGTTCCTCTTTTTCAAAAGAGTTTTCGTCACCACCGTTGATATATTCCATGATACTCAGGTTTTCAAGCATCTTCAGATAATCGCTGTCACCATTGGGAAAGCTTTGATCTGTGGACAGATCAAGTTGCGCTAATTTATGCCAGTGCGCATCAGGAATAGCAGTGCTATAGGTATTAACGGTTTGCTTGATTCCCTTTTGTACGGCACTTAAAGTTATGGGCAATTCGTCAGTGTAGACACTGGCATTCTTGACAAAATTCATCAGGTTGCGAATGTGTCCCCCACTGTATTTAAGCAAAAAATCCAGCGCGTCTGCGGTGAAAGCGTCTTCTAATTTCACTTCACCCAAACGCTTCTGCAAAATCGTGCGTAAAGATTCGATGCCTGATTGATAGGGGCTGCGCGTGGCGCGTTCGATTACCTTAATCATCGGCAATACAAAAACTTCACCGTAGCGTTGTTGTAGTTGCGGCCCATCCATCGAGCGAACTAAGCGCAACGGCACGGTGTAGATAAAATGCGCACGCATTCCGGTAAGTTGTGTATAGCGCTCCAGAAAAAGTTCGCGCTGCGATGACAGCCCTTCTTCTTCCTTCCCAATTTTCCGCACCTTTTCTAAATTGTCGAGGATAATAACCAGGTCGCTGCAAGGTTGCGGCGCATTTGCCAATCTATGATTTTTGATTGCCAAACGAGCCTCATCAAATACCAGATTGATCTCCTCCAGCATCGTACTCATTCTTGGCTCAAGCAAGTCACGTACCTTTTGCCGGGCGGTCGGATCCTTCTTGAGGCGCTGCACTTTGGTTTTTGCAAAACCTAACGAGAGGTCGCCTTCTTTGATTTCTACATCACTAAGGAAAAATTCTTTGACTTCGTTCAGTCGCTTGGTGAAGTAATTGTCGCGTAATTTGATATTGAGCCGAATGCGCAAGGAATCGGCCAATTCCGTGACAATTGCTAACAGAATGTCGGCAGACGAAACATCGTAATCGTCTAAATATTCGCTGACATCAATCAAAACCGGGAAGTAGCAATTCTGTGGCTGACTCGCTTCGATCAAGGAACGTTCTAACTTGGCGAGTTCTGAAGATTTGCCGCAACCGATATGACCGGACAGCAAAAAACACGTGTAACCATTTGCTCTCATCAAGTGTTTCTGAACAATAGGGGCAAGCGCCGTTTCTCCACGAGCTTCTGAACAATCAAAATAATATTCAGCCGAGGCCGGAGTATAGGGATCACAGGCGTTATAAATTTTCTTCAAGACATCCGACATGGTTTATTCCTTATGACTGCATAATACCTTACTTATAAAAAATCTTCAGCACACCGTCTGTCCTATCATCGGATGCTCGAACGTATCAGAATCTTCTTCGCCGCGCGGACTCAGACATGCAAAATCTTTTTCGATGATGATTTTTAATTGATCCTGATCGGCTTCAATACCGACTTCATCATTCACAGCCCACGCCGCTGACATTGCTTGCGGCAGAAAAATATTCATTCCGTTATTTTCAAATTTTGCCGTCACAACTTCATTCACTGACGCCTGCAAAGCGTAACTAAATTGCGAATTCGGGCTGAATTCGGTGACTTCGCGCACTTCGCGCCCGGCACCAATTTCTGCCACTTCGGTACGGGTTAATCGTAAGCGGATCGTATTTCCTTTGATCCTGAGTTTCATTCGGCTCCTTATTTTCCAATCGTAAAAAATGTGTGTTCTTCGACGGCTTGTTGTCCTTGCCGCGCAATGACGCGGATTTCATAGCTGCCTTCCGTCTTGAAAGTATCTAACGGAACCTTCGCAATGTAAGGAATTTTCCCCTGCGCGTCTACGGCAGGCAATTCAATTTGTCCACGCGCAATCGAGAGTCCATCCTGCAAAATTTCGAGGATTAACGAAGGCTTTTCGCCGATTATTTTGCTCGGATAGACAACCGTAAAAACACCTAATTCGCCGCCACTCGCAGGCTTAATTGCTTCCCCTAAATTCGGAATAATTTTGCCGGTTTGAAAGCGAAACGGATTATCATCCGGAGCCGCTTTCTGATCAATCGGGTCAATTCTTTTGATGACCGAAATACTGCTCATCCGCAAAGCATCAGAAGTATTCGGAACCAACAGGATCGAACGCTTCGCGCTTTTTTTATTCGTCTCGCGGTCGTGTGCGACAGTTTCCAGCGTGTAGCGTCCCGGCGTAACATCAAAATTTCTGGTGAAAACAAGATTGCCTTTTTTCAAGGCATCAAGTTTTGTACTGAGGCCGTCGAGTGGAAAATCTTCGCTGAATTTTTGCACGACGCGGCCTTCGCTATTTTTCAAAATTGCCAGCAACGAACAATGCGTGTGATAAAGTTTTTTCTCTTCGTCTACTTTAAAAGTCAAATTGGATAACGGAATTTCGAGTACCAGCATTTGCTGAACACCATCGCCGCGTGGCGCGAAGTGCAGGATTTGCTGGCGATAATCAAAATCGCGCGGAATCGGTTTCGTACTGAGCGCCGCAAGCATAGGCATTTCATAAGGCAACAGCGGAGTTGAGCTTTCCATCGGCGGCAAAGCAAAATATCCAGCACGCGTTTGAATGACGAGATCAGAGCGCACAGTCTTCACAGAAATTGTACGAAATTTGCCATCGAATTCTTTGGCACTTGGTGCATACGAAGCTTCGTAATACGTGGTTAATTCTGAAATGACGCGTCTCATCGGTGTGCGAAAATCATTCGTATTCGCGACAAATACGCCGCCCGTGCTTTCTGCGAGTGCCGCCAAATTATTTTGCGAATTTTTCGTAATCGCGTTTTCCGCATTATCGAATGATTTGACTTGTTCCATCGTAGTGGCTTGACCACCGCGCGCTCGCTGTTGCCGTTCATTTGCTGAGACCGCAGCATTCAATGATTCCTTTGCGGATTGAAAATCGCTTTCCGTTTGCAGTCCGCGCGCATCCACCGCATAAAAACTCACATTCGCTCGATTGGCGGCACTGATCGTTGCTTGAAATGTATCTTTTAGCGCGGCGGGAATTTGTAACCCTAGCGAAAAATAAACTACTGTTTTGCGACCCTGCAAACGCTTCTGTCCTTCCACTAATGACAACAACGAAAAGAGCGAACTCTGCCCTTGTTGTTGTCGTGCAGAATCATCCGCCAGGCGTAAAATATTCAGCGTTACTTCGGCAGCTTTCGCATCGGCAAAGGCTGAACCGTTAACTGTGCTGGCTCCGCCCTGTCCTCCGACATTTGCCGCAGCCGCAGTCGCCGCCGCATCGGCATTGGTGAAATTTTCTAACTCCTGCCGAATTTTTTGGGAACCATCCGCAAACGAAGAAGGTGCTTCACCCGATGCGCGTTCGACCGCTAATCTGGCGCGTTCACGATCACTCGTGAACGGTTGAATGACATTGATGCGCTGATCCAAAACAAAAATTGCGACCATCACGTTCGGACCGTAATTTTCTTTCAAAAATTCGAGCGCAGCCGCTTTGGCATTGCGTCGCCCGTCGGGATTTAGTCGCTCAAAAACGAATGATACCAAATTAATTTGTCGGAGCGGATCAGGGGTTTTAGGTGCACCATTATTGGTGTTTGATGAATTTGCCGGAGTGGCGCTACCGCTTTCAACACCTGCTTCACCGCCACGATTGACGTTGCGAAATGAAATGATTTCCTGCTTCACATTGTCTTCAAAAATTTCAATCTCGCCTGCTTTCAGATCCGTCACCGGCCTGCCTTTTTTATCGCGAATAATGATGTCGAGCAGGACTTCTTCCGCGCCGATGCGCAGAATTTCTTCCTTCGGTTTTTGCTGTGCTGAAGGTTGCGTGGTTTGCGCAATGACAGACAAACAAACAAGTGAAAATGATAAGATTTGTGCAATGATACGACGTAAAAATTGTTGCATAAAAATCTCTAATAAATTAATTCGGGTACGGCTCACCCGCACGAACAATGCGAATCTGATGATCGGAAAATTTATGATGCGAACCTGGAATTTCATATTCAGGCATGTGACACGAAGCGCAATTCTGTGTCTTCCCGGCTTTGCAAACTGGTGACATTTTCAGCTTTTGCTCCGGCTTCGATTGCTGATGGCACGCTATGCATTTGCTGTCGTAAAAACTTGCCGGACGTTTGGAATTGTCATGCGGATCGTGACACGCCGTACAGCTAATTCGCTTGTCGTCAAAATCATAACACTTGCTGCCGAAAATTCGGTACGGCTGAAAACGAACATTGACGACTCCCTGCGCTTTCATCAACTGCACCTGTGCCCACGTGCGATGACATGAGCCGCAAAATTGAGACTGCCCTTCGGTATCAAAATGCCCAGGATTCAAAATCGCTTTGTCGCTGATCGCCCCTGTTTTCGGCTTCGTTTTCATCAGAGCCACGTGTTTTTCACCTGCGCCGTGGCATCCTTCGCACGTAACCCCCGGCGTCATTTTATCAAGCTGTAATTTGCCTTCACTCACCGGAGCCGTCGAATGACAACTGAAACAATCTTTGGTATCCAGCGAATCCATCATTCGTCCAAAAGCTTCTTCTAAAGATTTTGCCGCCCCACTCAGAGAGCCAAGCGTGTAATCCAATCCCTTGATTTCATTATAAAAACTGACGCGGCTTTCATAATATTTTCCGCCGTATTCCAGCACGTACGTTTGCCCAGCTTTGCCCTGTCCGAGCGCATATAAAATGGGAGCTGAAATCGTTTCTTTGCCATCCGTCACTGAATAAATGCTTTGATTATTTTTTCGATCAATTGAATATAAATAAGTTCCGCTTTTGAAAGTTAAGTTTGGATTCGCTTGCAGGATTTCGCATTCGGCAACCATTTCCAACGCTTTCGCCATCGTCGTGTTTGCTTGCGTTTCATTTTGCGTATTGCATTCGGCGCAAGCTTTATTACCAACGTATTTCGCTCCGGCAGGCGCGTGCGTCGCACGCCATTCCATGGTCGGCGTGAACGATTTGCCGTTGCTTTGACTGAAGGATTTGAAGGGATTCCAAATCAGCAAAGCAGTGCTCGTCATCAGCACTAATAAAATTAATTTGGCAAAACGAATTTTCATTACGGCTTGGATTCTGTTGGCGATTTGTCGCCAATGATATTTTCTTTGTCTTTTCGGCGAATTTTATCAAGGCGCATAAACTCTGCCCGCGCCTTATCAGCTTCGGGTTTACGTCCGGCTTTGGAATAAGCCCGTGCGAGCGCAAAATACATTTCAGGACTAGTGGGAGCCTGTTTCACACCGATTTCTAATTCTTTGACCGAGCGTTCCGTTTGTCCCAGCTCTAATAAAATTCTGCCCAGCGCATTGTGCGAAGCAAACAAATTCGGAGCCAGTTTTACCGCCTCTTCCGCGTATGATAATCTGGCTTTCGGATCATTGCGTTTGATCGCTTCAAAGGCGATTTGCAACCGCGCAAAAATATGCTGCGGAGAAATTTCTAATTCTTTTTTGAATTCCGTCACTGCTTCATCCGGCGAATCGCGCAGTAAAAATACCCCGTACGCATAATGCACATTCGGAGCCAAAGGAAATGCAGCGAGCAATTCCTGATATTCCTGCGTTGCTACATCGCGTTTGTCTGTTGTTCCATAAAATGCCGCACGCCCTGTTTTCATTACTACTTCGCGTTTGTCCGCCGGAATTTCCGCTGGCAAAAAAGGTAGCCGCAACATCGCCAATCCGAACGCTTCCAGAATGGCGGGATTCTCCGTCTGTGATTTCGCCATCTCCGACAAGACCGCAAATGCTAATTCAAATTGCTCTGTGCGATTCAATAAAATTGCCGCATGATATTTTGCTACTGCGGCAATTTCGGGATTATCTCCCAGACCGGAATTTCTGCCGCGCTCCAGATGCGACAGCGCATTGAGATAATCTTTTAATTGAAATTCGCAAAGCCCAAGAAACGCCCATCCGACTCCGCCTCTGGGTTCGAGTGTAACTAATTTTTGAAATGCTGTCCGGCCTTCGGCGTAGCGATCAAGCTGATAAAAAATTGTGCCGAGCGCCCACCATCCTTCGACCCAATTTGGTTTTTGTCGAAGTGCCTGCTGATACAACCGAATCGCATCATCAAGTTTTTCAGCAGC
Source organism: Blastocatellia bacterium (assembly GCA_043736395.1). Lineage (GTDB taxonomy): Bacteria > Acidobacteriota > Blastocatellia > RBC074 > RBC074 > JAFDVL01. Next base: position 27,618 of record JAYTCQ010000324.1, read on the forward strand.
GCGGGCAGCGACAGCGCGATTGACCAGCTGTTCGAAAGCGGCGGACATTGGTGCCTGTCGTCGCGGCGTTTGCGCTGCCAGCAATGAAGCGCAGAGGAAACATAATACGATTGTAGTTCGGCAATATTTTTTCACTTCGATCCTTACTTTGCTTCCTGTTTATCTTTTTGTTTCGCTTGCCGCTCAAGATTTAATTTACTCACAATCGCCTGTTCACGGTCTCCGTCGGCTTTACGTTTGAGGCGATAATACACTGTCGCGAGCATGACATGCGCTTCCAAAAAATCCGGCGCGTCTTTGATTAATTTTTCCAGTTCAAGAACGGCTTCATTAATTTTTCCCTGACCGATGCGAATCGTTTCGATGAAGTACCGCGCATTCGGTTCGCCGGGACGAACGAGCAAAGCCCGCTGAAAATATTTCAGCGCTTCGTCTGGATTTTGATCTTGTTTGAGGATCGTCCCGATCTGTAAATTCGCATCGAAATCATTGGGGTTACTTTCCAGTTCCAGGCGGAATTCTTCACGCGCCTGATCTGTATTTCCTGTCATCGTCAAGGCACGACCGTAGTATGCGTGCACGGTAGGAAGTTTCGGATTGAGCTTCACCGCCTGCGCAAATTCTTTCGCCGCATTGGCGTAATCTGCGGAGAGCAAATACGTCGTCCCAATCATCATTCGTGCTTCAGCAGAATCGCCGTCACGCATAATTTTTTCGATTCGCGCTTGTCCTTTTTCAACTTGTTTTTCCCGCAGGTAAGCCGTACCCAGCAAGTACGCGAGAGCTTTATTTTCAGGCGCTTTGGCTTCACGTGGCTCCAGCAACGTAATCACTTTTTGATATTCGCCCATCTGCAAATAACAATCCGCGAGGAGCAAAACTACATTCGGCTGATCGGGCTGACTCACCAATATTTTTTCGAGTTCTTTCGATGCATCAACAATGCGCGCAGTTTTGTAATACGCCACCGCCAGATTGAAGCGGATGCCGGGATTTTTCCCGTCCAATAAAAGTGCGCGATTATATTGCTCAATGGCTTCCTGAAAGCGTCCCAGCTTGGCGAAGACTGCGCCGAGATTCGAACGTGCATCGGTGCGGTCAGGGCGTTGCGCTAAAAATAATTGATATTGCTTGATCGCATTTTCGAGATCGCCGGATTGATGAAGCTGGACAGCACGTACAAAGATCGCGTCCGTCGCGGATTGGAGCGGTTGCGCGTGGAGAGTCGCAGTCAGAACAACCAATGAGACAAGAAATTTAAATTTTATTAGCATCCACAGTTCCTGCTAATTTCGATAAAAATATGCAACTACAGAATACTGACGAAAAAATAGGGTGCTGACAAGCAGCACCCTATTCTAGCATTTAAAATCACGTCGAGCTTAGAAACTAAACTTTAAGCCCAAAGTGACGATTCGGCGACCGAATTTATTATTCGTATACTTGCCAAAGTTAGCTACGGTCGCTGCATTTGGAATAAGTTTTGGATTCGCTGAATCTGGATTATCAGTTGTATAAACAAGTCTCAGATTATCTTCGACTAACGATTTCAATGGATGATTGAAGAAGTTATTTGCTGACAGTCTGAACTGAAGTTTCTTGGTTTCACGAATACTGAAAACCTTCTGCAAGGTTAAATCGTGTGCGTTATACATCGGTCCTTTTAAGTAAGGGAATGAATAAACACCCAACTGACCCGGTGCTGGTGGTGCGAAACAGCTTAACTTCGCATACTGTTCCTTGCCTAAATCTTTGCGAGGATTACAGCTTAAGGTTGGCTGTACGGAAGTAGCAGTTGATCCGAGAACAGTAGCGATATTGCCTGGATCATAAATTGTGACCTTGTCTGTATCAGCTTTGCCTGCACAACGTGCAGCATTTGCTCCCGTCTTCGCAAATTTACAAGTTTGCTCCAAGGCACCTTGTAATCGGAAGTTAACACTATTTGCCTGAAGCGGATAGCCACTGGCAAATTGTGAAATTCCTGAAAGCATCCAGCCATCTAACATTGCTTTAGCCACAATATTGTCTGTCTTGATGTATTCTTTCGCAAATTTTGGCAGTTCAATCGTATACGCAAAATTTAAAGCATGCGTACGATCATAGCCAAGGATTCCATAGTTGTGACCACGAAGGTCTAACTGGTCAGAAGCAGATCCCTGATTACCACCATTCTTGATTCCCAAAGCCTTCGAGAAAGTATAAGAAGTCAGGAAGTTGACCTTGCCAATCTGTCGGCTCAAAGTGAATTGAGCTGAATTATAGTTTTGATAAGCAATGTGACTAATGATATTGACATCACCAAAACCTTGGAATGGTCTGAAGGCATCGCAATTGTTTCCAGCTAATGCCGCAGCTTTACAACCTGCCGTGTTGAGCGGAACCAGATTTACATTTTGTGAATAGAGCTGATCACGACTGCGATTGCCAACATAGGCGGCTTCCAAACTTATTGAGAATGGTAAGCGCTGCGCGACTGTAAAGCTATAGCTGTCAACGTAAGGCTGCTTGTCATCACCTTTGGCTAATGCTTCAAAGCTGGTACTTAAATCTGCGGCAGCGCGAGCTGCTGCTTCACTTGGATACCGGGCATCAATAGCTGCAAAAGTAGTGGCTCCGCCGCCATTACCTGTACGTAGACCTAACGCCGTATCAAGACCACTGGTTAACTGAGCGTCATGATAATACGAACGTCCGAAACCTCCACGTAAAACAGTTTTACCATTACCGAATAAATCGTAAGCAAAACCTAAACGCGGCGCCACAAACAAGGCTTTCGTTGGTGCGCCTGAAAGCGGAATTTCAGAATTCTGCTTATTAAATAAAACTCCTGATTGCACACCCGTAAGGGCATTTACCGGGGTAGTCTTATTAAATTTCGACGCATCAAATACTGAGAATCCTGCGCCTTGCCGATCATACCACTTACCTAAATGATAGAAGCGGGCACCCAGATCAAGGGTTAAACGACGAGTGGCTTTCCAGTTATCTGAAACATAAAACTCCATCGTATTGAACGCAATATTGTGAAGTACGTTTTTGGTTGATTCAGAATAGTCAGCAATACGCCCCAGCAAAATATCTGCCAGCGTGTTTCCGCTGGAGTTCCCCCCCAAGTTGCGAAAGCAGCAATTCCATTGGAGTTCGCGTTGCCTGGTTGATTATTAATAACGTGCTCGTAATACGCACCTGTTTTCAAGGTATGCGTACCCGTAACTTTAGTTAAGTTATCTGAGAAATTTGCCAGATGCTTCGTCGCAAACAGAATTGGATCGAAACCGCCTGGATTGAACAAAGTCGGACCGCCGCCCCATGTGGTGATTGAAGGAATTTGATCCAGACCATTCTTGAACAATCCTTTGAAGGGAATGCCAAGAGCAGTTTTGGAAATTTTCTTCGGATCTTCAAACTGGTTCGGGAAGTCAATAAATGAATAGCCAAACACAAATTCATTCGTCAGGGTTGGCGTGAACACTTTCGTCAAACTGGCACTAACTGAATCTGAACGATTCGGTGCAACTGTCGCGGTCGGGTACGGAACCTGCTCACTATTTCTCCACCACAATCCGATTGGGAAGTTTTGAACTTCTGTTTGCAGATTGTAGCGCGCATAGAACTTCGTGCTTTCACTAACGTTGTAATCAATACGAGTCAGCGACTGCTTCATGTTTTGATTCAGCGTTAATGAGTTAACGTAGTTGTAACCAAAAGGAGTGGTGCCAGGATCGGCATTCGGAAGTGGTAATAAGCTGGTCAAGACAGAGCCAGTTTTATCAATCGCAGAAGCTGCTAATTTGTATGGACCACTGCAATAGGAAGCTAATGTCAGAGGTGCAGTTGCGGTACCGGGGTCACAGACTTTCCCGTTAACCTGATCTGAGCCAAGCTTACTAAGATAAGTAAGATCGCTGAAATCACCATTACGCATTGCTGCGGTTGGGACACGCGAACGAACCAGACCTGTATCAAGGGTTTGTTTATAGAACTCAAAACCTGTAAAGAAGAACAGCTTGTCACGATTTTTATTGATGCCAGTCCCTGGAATTAGAATTGGTCCACCAATATTGAACCCGGGGAATTTGTAATCATTCTCAGGGCGTTTTTGTTTATTCTGATTGAATGACCAATCATTTGAGTTTAAGTTGTAGTTACGGAAATAGCTATATGCAGATCCGTGAAAATCCTTACCGCCACCTTTGGAAATAGCGTTCAGCGTCACAGGCAGGGCCTTTGGAAACGTCAGCACCGAAGTTAGACGTTGAAACCTTGAACTCTTCCACCATGTCGGGGTTGATATTGATCGGAGTTGCACAGTTGCAACCTGGATCAGAAACGTGTGCGCCGTCAGCTACGATGTCAAGAGCGTCAGCACGGGTACCATTCGCGGAGAAGCTGCCGATAGCACTTTGGCTACCACCGTCTCCGTTACCGTTAATACCAATTGCTTCACCGTTGAAACCTGGCTTATTGTTCAGTCCGGTGATCGGAGTAAAACCTGGTAAAGCTTTAATCAGTTCGGTCGCATTGCGTCCGACTAATGAAAGATTGGTAATTTGTTTATTAGTCAGTGTGATGCTCTTCTCACCGTTATCTACCGGTGCAAGTTGATCTGCGCTGGCGGAAATATCAACCGATCCGGCAACACCAGAAGCACCAAGGGCAATATCGGTAATGGTACGACGGTCGCCCGCGCTGACGCGCAGTCCGGTGCGTTCCCATTTAGCGAATCCTGAAGCCTCAATCGAGACCTTGTATTCACCAGTTGGGACAGAAGCAAAGGCGAACACACCGTCAGAGTTACTGACCGTGCGTCGAATGTCTCCGGTATTAGCATTCGTTAAAATAATATTTGCGCTCGGGATAACGGCACCGGTTTGATCCAGTACGGTTCCTGATAATTGCCCGGTCAGATTCTGTGCCAAAGCACTGAACGAGAGAGCAAGCGCAAACAGCAAACAGGTAATTAACTTCCCTGCTGTCATTGTGCGTTTCATAAAATATACTCCTGGGTTGGTAGGATCAGCGTGACAGAAATAGTTTAAGTCCATCTAACCCCACAAAATCTATTCAGGTGTTGCTTCGTTCGGCAAAACACGAAAATAGACGCTAAAACGAAATCTTGTGATTTCTTTAATTCGGTCTATTCAGATCAACGAAATTTCCCAGCAAAGGAAGGTATTTATCTTTCTCGTACCGATGATACTTAGCCACCAGATGCGCAATATAATACTAAAGTTGGATAAATAGGTCAAACCAAAGAAAAGGAGCCATAACCGATCTTACTCTAATTGGTTGGCTTCAAATGAAATGAGCTCGCCGTCTTCCGCCGTGTAATTTATATCAATCGGACGGCAGCAAACTTCGCAGTCTTCGATGTAGCTTTGGCTCTCCACCGAGAGGTCGAATACCATTGAAATTTCCTGCCAACAATACGGGCAATTGAAAAAATATTCTTCTTCCATAATAAGGTACGATAGGCGTCCCCGCCTGTCGCGCTCACATTTCCTACACTACACGAGGTAACGAAATTATTCGACAGGCGGGGACGCCTATCGTACCCTTTCACGATGGCTACTTATCAAGATTTAAGTTTGACGCATCGCCTCTTCATGAAAGCGTATCCCTTCTCGCGCTACGCCGTCAATCCTGTTCCCTGCGCGGAAATGTCAAAGCCGCTTAATGAAACACGAATTGCGCTGGTGACTTCGGCAGGATTGCATACGCCCACACAATCAGGCTTCGATCATGATTTCAAAGGCGGAGATTTTTCATTCCGCGAAATTCCGAATGATGTTCAAACTAACACTTTAATTGAGAGCCATAAAAGCTCGGCATTCGATCACGCAGGAATTGAAGCGGATCGAAATCTGGCTTTTCCGCTGGATCGTTTTCGCGAACTCGAAGTGCAAAATTTCATTGGCACATTAAATCATCGGCATTTCAGTTTCATGGGTTCGATTACCAAGCCAAACAAATTGATTGAAGAGACTTCGGTGGAGGTGGCCAAACTACTTCGGGAAGATCAAGTAGAGGCCGTCTTCCTCACGCCTGTCTGACCAATGTGCGTCCAGACCGTGGGTCTGATTG
>JAYTCQ010000325.1:0-33755 GCA_043736395.1 Blastocatellia bacterium
AACTTCAAAGCGCAATTCCGCGTCGAAGCGATCAATGCGTTCAATACCCCTGTTTTCAGAGCACCAAACACATCTTTTGGAAGCGCGAGTTTTGGCAAAATTACTTCACAAGCGAATTTTGCCCGCGTCATTCAATTGAGCGTACGCCTGATGTTCTAAGCCGATCATACAGAGCGTAAGAATAAATGCTTCGTTCTTACGCTCTGTATAAAAAAATTTCCAGATTGTTGTTTGAAATATTGAGGAAAATATTATGCGTAGCGTGTTGTATGTAACTACGCTGATTTATGCAGCCTTAATTTTCATGTTTTGCCTGCAATCCACGCAAGCCAGTGAGCCGCGCGAAAAAGGAATCTGGTGCAAACAGGATGCAAAACATCAATTGGCAAACGAGCATAAAAATCTAATCGTTGCCAGCTTGCGAAGAATTACCGGATTTGAGCAATTAGATTTTGCCAGTAATGGAGCGATGTATTTAGGCGAAAATATTTCTTCCGCAACAGGCTCCCTAGTGGCAAGAAAAATTTTACAGCAGGTAATTGACTCTGGCTCAGAGATCATCATTGAGGATCATCCCAATTCGCCGCTCGTAAATTTTGGTCAGCTCGATGAAGGTACACACTATGAAGATTTAGCGAATCGTAAGAAATTTACGATCTGGCGGGTGCGGATAGATTTCAATGATTTTCGTGCGATGCAATCTTCACGTGAAGTACGCGAGACTTTTGATCCCGGCATAACTGTCTTGCATGAATTTTTACATTCGTTGGAACACAAAGACCCAACCCATTTTGGTAACATTGGTGAATGTGAAGCAATCATCAATCAGGTGCGGACTGAATTAGGAATGCCACTTAGCGATAATTATCACGGTGTACCGTTGATGCAGATCAGTAATCAAGCAGTGATTGTTCGGATGCAATTTCGAGAACGAATCGAAGCGGTGAGCAAGATCACGATGCCAGCAAAATGGAAAATTCATTACATGGTATTTCTTATGACAATGAACGATAAAACCAGTTCAGCGTTGGTAGGCTTGCGCAAGTAAATTCTGAATTTTTTATAAAAATATAGTCCTCTTTTTTATGGCACAGGCACAAAGAATTTTATCCTCACCGCTGGCACAACGTCTGCTCGCGTATGTGAATTTGCACGACCGAGAAAATTTTTGGGAACAGTTACGCGGAGATTTTTTTGGTGGCACAGTCGCAGCATTAATTGCTGTGCCTTACGGAATGGCACTTGCCGTAGCGATGGGGCTGCGTCCCGAGACAGGGTTATACACTTCAATTTTTGGCGGCTTGATTGCCGGAATGCTTTCGAGTTCACCTGTTTTGATTAGCGGATTATCCGCAACTGCCGCGCCGATTATTGGCGCGATCACGCATCAATACGGCGTGGGCGCTTCTCTGCTGACAGGATTTTTGTGCGGATTGATCATGACATTGATCGGTTCGTTAAAGCTGGGACGCTTTGCCAATTATTTGCCGCCATCCATCGTCGGAGCTTTTACCAGTGGGCTTGGCATCACAATCTTCGCTTCACAGTTAAGCGTCTTTTTGGGAATCAAACCCGAAAAGATGGGTTTCAATTTAGGTGTGCTTGATGACCTGGTCGCCGCCTTCGTCGCATTACCAAGCTGTCAACCACAGACTTTGCTAACAGGTGGAATCGTCGTCGCCGTCATGCTTTTTTTGCCGAAGTGGAATGAAAATATTCCGGCTTCGATCATTGGAGTTTTACTCGCTGCTTTCGTGGCAAAAGTTTTTGGCTTTGACATCGCCCGCGTGGGAGCTTTGCCGAGTGGATTTCCAACGCCGCAACTGGTGCATTTCGATCTCAACATTTTGCCTTCGTTGTTGCATCCGGCATTGACGCTGGCGGGATTGTTTACGATCAATCAAGCATTAACAGCGCTCGCGGTGAATCGCTCCAACAATATTTACAACCGCGAAAAATGTGACCGCGAATTAGTCGCACAAGGCGTTGCAAATTTGTTGACTCCATTTTTCGGCGCACCTCCAGGAGTCGCTATGCTTGCACGAACCGTTGCCAGCACACGCGCCGGAGCGATGAGCCGACTTTCTGTGATTGCGCATAGCTTCATCCTGATTTTATTCATCCTTCCCTTGCGCAGCGTCATCGCGCAAATACCACTGTCAGCATTGGCTGCGGTGACGGTGATGGTTGGAATACAGCTCGCCGATTGGAAGAGATTCGTAGCGCTTCGTCGTCTGGCAAAAGTTGATGCCGCGATTTTTTTGCTGACGTTTTTGATCGTGATTCTGAGCGACCTAGTCACAGGAGTCGGCATCGGTTTTTTAATCGCGATGATTTTATTTGTGGAACGCGCGGCGGAAACCACAAGGTTAGAAGCAATCGTCACGACGTTGCCCTATCACGCAACAACCTCAGAATCAGGCGTCCGTGCATATCGAATTGTCGGCCCATTATTTTTTGCGACGAGTGAAAGAATTTTAAGTCAGCTTCGCGTCGAACCTGCAGCGGAAGCACTCGTACTTGATCTGACGTTAACGGGTCCCGCAGATTCCTCCGCCGTAGAATTATTTCGCGGAGCCTTTGAAATGCAGCGCACTCGCGGTGGCGATTTATTTCTGACAGGAATTGACGAAACACTTTTTCAGTTATTTGAATCTAGTGGTCTAGTCGAAGAATTAGGCGAAGCACGCTTTACCTTGAAAACAGAAACCACCAAAGAGAGTGAAAGATTTTATGCGCTCTTTGGCAATTTATTACGCTCACAAAATTGATGTCAGTGCCCGTTGCGGTAGCGGCGGGATTATCCACAACTTTGATCCGCCCACTACCGTAGGGGTTAATTAAATCAGAAAGGACTCTATGATTACCACAAGCAAAGAAGTAAAATCGAATCTCTCTCCACTTGGAATGTCGCGCCGAAATTTCGCTCGGATGAGTGCGCTGCTGACTGCAGGCGCAGCGTTACCGTTTTACGGCGAATCGCAACTGGCTTACGCACAGCTTTCCAAAGTCGGTCCGTTACCGCCGGATGCCGTCAAAATTAATTCCAACGAAAACCCGCTTGGTCCCTGTCCGGAAGCCATCGAAGCGATTGCCAAAGTGGTCGCCAGAGGTGGGCGTTATGAATACGATTTGACCGACACTTTTGTCAAAACTTTAGCTGATGGCGAACAGCTTGAAACCGAATACGTGTTACCGTTCGCAGGTTCCAGCGACCCATTGCACCGCGCGGTGCTCGCGTTCATTTCTAAAGAAAAACCGTTTGTGATGGCTGACCCCGGTTACGAAGCAGGCGCACGCGCTGCCCAATTTGTTGGAGCCAAGGTCATCAAGGTTCCACTCACCAAGACCTACGCGCACGATGTTAAGGCAATGGTCGAAGCCGCAAAAGCTACCAAAGCTGGGATTATTTATCTTTGCAACCCGAACAATCCAACCGGCACAGTGACCCCTCGCGCCGACATTGAATACGTACTCGCCAACAAACCAGACGATACCTTGCTCTTATTGGATGAAGCATATATTCACCTCTCCGATGAAATTGTTGGCTCTGATTACGTTTCGATGGATAAGGATTTAATTATCCTGCGTACCTTCTCAAAATTGTATGGAATGGCAGGACTCCGTGCGGGTGCAGCCCTGGGACGTCCTGATTTATTGAAGAAAATACAAAATTACGGCGCAGGCGCAATGCCAATCACCGGAATGGTTGGTGCGACTGCCAGCTTGAAAGTCAAAACCCTGATCGCGGATCGCCGTAAAATCATCAAAGATGTACGCGAAGATGTGTTCAGCTTTTTAGAAAAAAATAATATTGGTTTTGTGCCTTCTGTCAGCAATTGCTTCATGCTTGACACCAAACGTCCTGCCAAACAATTCGTCAAAGCAATGGCGAAAGAAAAAGTTTTTGTCGGTCGTGTCTGGCCGGCAATGCCGATGCATGCTCGCATCAGTGTCGGAACCCGCGAAGAAATGGCAAAGTTCAAAACCGCTTTGGTGAAGGTGATAAACGAACCTTCATTGCAAGCCAAGACGGAATAATATTTTCAACGACCTCTTCTCACTCAGCCTTAGTGGAATGGACTAGATAATCCCAGAGCCTCCCCGTATTTCACGGGGAGGCTCTTTCCTCACAGCAATTCCGTTTCAAGCTGGACTCCATGCTGAATTGACCTACAATGTTCTGGTTCCCACATACCAGAAAGGTCACTATGAAACTTCGCTCCTTCTTGCTCTCATTTATTTTTTTGATTGGCATCTTTGTTACCATCAACGCACAACCAAAACCCGCACCCGTCGCCTTACCGGAAAAATTATCACTGACGGAATTTACCAAAATCATTCAGGACTTTTCTGAAGAAGGCGGCGAATTTCACTCGGATAATTTGATTTCCAACGAAACCACAAACTTACAAATTGCGGATCAGCTCAAAGCTTTGCATACGCCGAACGGCGCGTATATCGGCGTCGGAGCGGAACAAAATTTTAACTTCATCGCGCTGACAAAGCCGCGCATTGCTTTCATCATTGACGTTCGTCGTTTGGCGGTCGTGCAGCATTTAATTTACAAGGCATTGTTTCAGCTCTCGCCGACACGCGGAGAATTTTTGTCGCGGTTGTTGAGCAGACCGCGAAGCAAAGCTCCCGCGCCGAATGCGAGCCTGAATGATCTCGTGCAGTATTTTTCTATGGCTGTTGCAGATGAAAAATTTTACGCCGCGAACCTCGCCGAAATCCGCAAACTTATCAAGAATGATTTTCAATTCACGCTCACTGAACAAGAAAATCAAGGGATTGATTACGTGATGGGAGAATTCAAAGCTAATGGATTGGAGCTCTCCTATAAACTAAAAACAGGCGGTGGAATGCGCGGGGGGATGTTCCCAACATTCAGGGACATTCTGACGCAAACAGATCTGCGTGGGCAGCAGGGAACTTTTTTAGCCCGCGATGAAAATTATAATTTTGTCCGCGAATTGCACCGAAAAAATCTGATCATACCCATCACCGGAAATTTTGCCGGCACCAAAGCCTTCGGCGCTGTTAGTAGTTATTTGCGCAAATATAATTTGAACGTAGCCACGATGTACACGTCCAACGTTGAACAATATTTATTTCAGTACCACGTGTTTGAAGGCTTTGCAGAGAACGTCAAAAAATTACCTACGAATGAGAAGAGCTTATTCATCCGTACTATGAATTCCCGCATGCGCCATCCCGCGCGAGTGCCAGGGGTGATGTTTACAACATTAATGCAGCGCATCCCATTGTTTTTGGAAGATTACAAAGCTGAGAAATATACTTCGTACGATAATCTGGTGACGAGTAATTTTATCAGTGCAGAAGCCCGCACGCAGTAAGGGCGCCTTCACATTAGAGATACTTGTTGGGATAAAAGTTAGAGAGGAGGAGTGGCGCCCTTACTGCGTGCGGGCTTCTGCATTTGCGAATTTCTCCAACACACAAACAAAAAAACTCTCGCATCCGTGCTTATAGGTAAAGGTTCTCGCACCAAAAGTCGAAGTCAAAAACTTCGCAGCATCAAGCTTCAGTGCGGCAATTCGTTCATTCGTTACATCACGGAATTCCCCATGCGCCACACAAAATTCTGCGATTATTTCTTCGCCTTCTTCCACTTCCGTCGAGCAAACCGAATACACTAAAACCCCTCCTGCGCTCACCCGTACCGCAGCATTTTCAAGTAATCTTTTTTGCAAAGCAGCCAATTCAAAAATCTTCGTCTGATCAATTTTCCATTTAATTTCAGGATGCCGTTGCAACGTGCCTAAGCCTGAACACGGCGCATCCAATAATACCAAATCAAATTTTGCTTCCACCGCAAATGGCAAAGGCTTCGTCGCGTCAAGTTGCAACAAATTGATGTTCGTCAGATTTGCTCGCGCCGCCAAATCGCGCATTGTTTGCAAACGATGCAAATGTAAATCGCACGCCACAATCAGAGCTTCATCCGGCAATAACGAAGACATCAATGAAGTCTTGCTGCCGGGTGCGGCGCAGAGATCGAGTGCGGATTGAGGAATGCGGATTGCGGAGTCTGCCGTCAAATGCGCAACCAATTGTGAGGCTTCGTCTTGCAAATAAATCCAGTTTGATTGGATGGCTTCGGAGTTTGCGGAAAGGTTTCCGACTTCAATAACAAACGCCTCCGGGCAAATTTCTGAAGCTCGAAATTGGATATTGTTCGCTGCCAACCATTCGCGTGTCTGTGCTTCATCCTGAACTTTGCGATTGAATCTGAACGCTGTGCGAGGGGTATGATTATTAGCTGCGGCTAAGGTTTGTGCTTCAACTTCGCCAAATCTTTCTGACCATTTTTCCAACAACCAGGTCGGATGTGAAGTCGTGACGCTTAATTTTTCTAACGGGTCATTGACGCTGGCGATAATTTTTTCGAGTTCGTCTCTGCCTGCACGTTGCACTGATCGCAGCACTGCATTCACAATCGGAGCTGCACTTTTCTTTTTGTGCAGCTTGACCAAATTAACAGATTCGTTAATCGCGGCATGCGCGGGAACACGATCCAAAAATAAGAGCTGATACAGTCCGAGCCGGAGCGCCATCACAACTTCGGTATCAAGTTTCGTAATTTTTCGTTTGGTGAAATGTTCGATGAAAAAATCTAACCGACCTTGCCAGCGCAGTACGCCAAGCGTCAATTCATGAGCCAGCCCGTGATCGGCGGAAGATAATTTTTCATAGCGCGGAGCCGCCAATAAATTGCTGGCGTAAGCGTCTTCTTTCATGACGCGTAAAAGGATTTCAAAAGCAGTAACTCGAGCCGGAGCAATATTCATAAATGTACAACTCGCATCGTGCTTGTTGCTCTATTCCATTCAGTCAAAAAATTCGGAGCGACAAGCAAAACGCTTATCGTACACGTTGTCCATTTTGCAACTTCGCACCATTCAACCAATCCCTGGCGGGCATCGTTTTTTTACCAGCGGGTTGCACTTCCATAATTTTCAGTTTCGAGTTTTTGCCGCAGGCGACGGCGAAATCAGTTTTGTTCACTTCGCAGATTGTACCTGATTCTATTGGCTGATCGTGAGCTTCGGCGTGTGCATTAATGATTTCGATTTTTTGTTCGTTGATGAAAGTGTAGCAGCCGGGAAACGGAGTAAAGCCGCGCATTCGATTGCGAATTTGCCTTGCTGACTGCGTCCAATCCACGAGGCCGTCTTCCCGTTTCAGAATCGGCGCGTACGTGGATTCTGAATTATTTTGCGGGATTGGAGAAACTTCACCGCGCTCAAGTTTGGCAAGTGTTTCGACCAATAAATTTGCGCCAAGTTCCGCCAGCCGCGCCGTCAATTCAGGTGTCCGTTCATCTTCGCCAATTGCCAGTTTTCCCTGCAACAAAATATCTCCCGTATCCAACCCTTCATCCATCTGCATAATCGTCACGCCGGTCTCCGTTTCGCCGTGAACAATCGCCCAATTGATTGGAGCTGCGCCGCGATATTTTGGCAACAAAGAAGAATGCACATTAACACAACCCAGCCTCGGAGCCTCCAACATCCACCCCGGCAAAATACGTCCGTACGCCGCAACGACTCCGATATCAGCTGCTTTAAAAAGCGGCTCTAATTCTGTGCGGGCATTTTCCGTTCTGATGACCGTAGGTTGATAAACTTTTATCTGATGCTGCTCAGCGGCAACTTTGACAGGTGACGGCGTGATAATTTGCTTGCGCCCGACAGGCTTATCAGGCTGCGTGAAGACCGCATGAATATTGTGCCCGGCGGCAATGAGTGCATTCAGCGAAGGCACTGCGAATTCAGGCGTGCCCATAAAAATTAAGTTCATAAGTTTATTTCAGGAAAGATGAACGTAGCGCTCAAACCTCTGAAGAGTTAGTGATGATTTGATTCATCTTTCATCCCTCTGACTTCCTACTTTGCGCCTTACTCCCACTCGCCGAGTTTAATTTTCTTCTTGATCTTACGCTTGATCAGGTCGCGTTTGAGCGGGCTGAGAAATTCGATGAAGACTTTGCCGTCAATGTGATCTTTTTCGTGGAGCACACATCGCGCCGCCAGTCCGCCCACTTCGAAAGTAACTTCTTTGCCGTTCACATCAATTGCCTGAACGGTCACAATCTCAGGGCGTTCAACTTCAAAATAAATTCCTGGAAAACTGAGGCAGCCTTCTTCGCTGATAATCTTGCCTTTCGTTTCGACAATTTGTGGATTTATGACAACGATCTTATCTTGTTTGTCCTTGCCGCCGCTCACATCCATGACAAACAATTTTTTCGAGAGCGCGACCTGTGGAGCGGCTAAGCCAACACCTTTTGCTTCGTACATCGTAGCGAACATTTCATCAATAAATTTTGCTAGTTCGCCGTCAATGTTCGTGACTTCTGCGCCTTCTTTCTGCAACACAGGGTCGCCGTATTTCACAATTTTCAAGGTCATGTAATCTTCTCTTATTCGTTAATATTTACGTCGAACTTAACGCGCTGATATATTTCAGAGACCAGCATTTTTACGCCGACAGAGGCGAACAAAACTTCCTGTTCCGGTTCGGAATAAATTTCACCCTGCCAAGCTTCACCCGCATTTTCATGGCGATATACTTCAATTTGCATTTTCTCCTGAGTAACAATCGCGTATTCACGCAATCCGCTGACCATCTGATATTCAATCATCTTTTCGCGGCGATCTATTTTCTCAGTGCTTTTAGAAAGCACTTCGACCACCAGGACAGGGTTGTGAATTACAGATTCGTTACCATCAATCTCATCACAAGCGACAACCACATCAGGGTAATAATAAATTGCAGCACTAATTTTAACGATAATATTTTCAACAAATGCTTCGCAGTTGTCCCCGGTCATCCGATCATTGAGTAACCTGCCGAAATCCATCGCAAGACGATTATGATTGAGCGTCCCGCCCGCCATCGCGTGAATATGTCCATCCACAAATTCATGTCGTATATTACTCGCCTCTTCTAAAGCCAAATATTCAGCTACCGTCAAGGCTGTAATTTTTTGCGCTAATCCCATGAATTAATAATCCTGAATTTGCTGTTCGTAGCCTGCAAAATTCCGCTGCATTTCTTTCAGTGAATCTCCGCCGAATTTTTCACGCATCGCCTTTGCCAATACTATTGCCACCATCGCTTCGCCAATGACTCCCGCCGCTGGAACCGCTGTCACATCTGATCTTTCAAAGTCGGATTCTTCCGGTAATTTCGTTTCAATATTAACACTGCGAAGCCGCTTTCTCAGCGTGGCAATTGGCTTCAAATAGCCGCGTACGCGCAATTCTTCGCCGTTCGTCATGCCGCCTTCCAATCCTCCGGCACGATTCGACATTCTGCCAAATCCTTCGTCGTCGTAATCAATTTCATCGTGTACTTGCGAACCTGGCATTGCAGCATTCGCTACACCATCGCCAATCTCTACGGCTTTGACCGCGTGGATAGACATCACGGCTTGCGCGAGCTGTCCGTCAAGCTTCACGGCCCAACTCGTATGCGATCCAAGGCCAGGAATCAAGCCATTGGCGACAACTTCAAAAATTCCGCCGAGCGTGTCGCCTTCTTTGTTGGCAGCATCAATTCGTTCGACCATTTGCGCTTCGATTGTCTTGTCAGTGACGCGCAAAATGTCATTGTCGTAAAGTGTTTTGATCGCCGCAAAATCAACTGCGTGATTTGTGATCGAAAGTTCTCCGAGAGTGATGACGTGGCTGGCGAGGTCTACATCAAACGCCAATAATAATTGCTTCGCGAGTGCACCGACGGCTACGCGCATCGTCGTTTCTCTCGCACTCGCACGTTCCAAAATATCGCGCAGATCGCGGCGGTCGTATTTCATTCCACCAACTAAATCCGCGTGACCCGGACGTGGACGCGTCACCGTACGCGGACGCTCAATCGGCGCTTCCGGTTTTTCCGCTGCCATCACTTCGAGCCAATTTTTGTAGTCCCGATTTTCCACCATCAGCGCAATCGGAGCACCAATCGTTTCGCCATGCCGAACACCTGATAAAATTTGTACCGTATCCGTTTCAATTTTCATCCGCCCACCGCGCCCGTAGCCCTGCTGCCTCCGCCACAATTCGTGATTGATAAATTCCTGACTAATTGGCAAGCCAGCAGGCAGCCCTTCGATAGTCGCAATTAATGCGGGGCCGTGCGATTCGCCTGTGGTGGTGAAAGAAAAATTCATAAGGAATAAGTATAGTGACTTTTGCTATGATCCGGCAACTAACATTGAATCATTCACTCGTAACAGGCATAATTCACAGCTTACTTCATACGATTTATTTTTTTATTTTTAAGGAAATCTCAATGTCCGTCTCTTCATTTCATCACATCGAACTCGCGCCGCCCGATCCAATCATCGGTATCACCGAAGCCTTCAACAACGACGCTAACACTCATAAAGTTAATCTAGGCGTCGGTGTCTATCAGGACGCTGACGGGAAAATTCCTGTGCTCAAAGTCGTGCGCGAAGCTGAAGCACGTTATTACGCGGCAGAGACGACGAAAAGTTATTTGCCGATTGATGGCGTGGCAGTTTACAACAAAGAAGTGCAGAAATTATTGTTCGGCACGGATTCCGCTATCATCGCTGAAAATCGTGCAGTGACGATTCAGGGCGTCGGCGGTACGGGATCATTGAAAGTTGGCGCGGATTTTTTGAAACGATTTTTCCCTGAATCTGAAATCTGGATCAGCAATCCGAGCTGGGAAAATCATCAACAACTTTTTGAAGCTGCGGGATTCAAGGTCAACAGCTATCCTTACTACGACGCCGAAACGCATGGATTAAATTTTCCCGCAATGCTTGCAACCCTGCAAACATTGCCTCAAAACAGCATCGTAGTCCTGCACGCCTGCTGTCATAATCCAACCGGTGTAGACCTCAGCAATGAACAATGGCAGCTCGTTATTGATGCAGTGCAAGCCAACAATTTAATTCCCTTCCTCGATTTTGCGTATCAGGGTTTTGGTTCTGGATTAGAAGAGGATGCTTTTGCCGTCCGCGCTGTTGCAGAAGCTGGAGTGAATTGTGTGATCGCCAGTTCGTTCTCGAAATCGTTTGCGATGTACCGCGAACGCATTGGAGCGTTGACCGTTTTGACAGCAAACGCTGAAGAATCAAAGCGCGTTCTAAGTCAGCTCAAGCGCGTCATTCGCACCAATTATTCCAGCCCGCCTTCGCATCCCGCGCAAATCGTCGCGCTAGTGCTAGGGACTCCGGAATTACGCCAGCAATGGGAATCTGAACTGACTGAAATGCGCGAAAGAATTTTTGCGATGCGTGGGAAAATTGTTGAGATGCTCCGCGAAAAAGGCGTCGAACAAGACTTCAGCTTCATCGCCAATCAACGCGGAATGTTTTCGTATTCCGGTTTATCACCCGAAGCAGTAAAGCGACTCCGCGATGAATTCAGTTTATACATCGTCGGCAGCGGACGCATCTGTTTGGCTGCGATGAATGACCACAATATCGGAAATATTTGTGCAGCGATTGCGGAAGTAATTTAACTTTATTAAAAAAGTTGACTATATTTGTAACTTGCAGTAATAAATAATCTCCGGCTAAAGATGGATCTCAATCCACCATACTAATTAAGATTTATCCTGCAACAATCAACTTTCTTAGATTATTGTCCTAGCGAATTGTTGTATTGTTTTAGATAGATCGACTCCTTTATTGTTCACTGGGAAAACTTGATTTCGTGAGGCTGATTTTCGTTTTCGAGAACAGCTTCGATTATATTTTTGTTGGGATTAATGGTTGCAGTTGATGTGTGAATAATTCAAGCATCAACTGGGGTTTCCGCCTAATAGTTCCTCCTCAGCAGGTGAATAAATATGAATTCCTCACACACTCACACACTCGTACAAAAAATATTAGCGTATTCCTCATTGTCAAGACATAAAATCAACCTACCAAGTGGCATTCTATCGATGCTACCGTTAATTATGTTGATGGTCGTGATGGCGTGGTCAGCTCCACAAGTTCAAGCGCAGACAAAAGTGCTGATTCTTGATTCTACGGTATCTGGTGGTGCCTCCAGTCGGGAAGCGCAAGCCGCCATCGCTTTAGGATATACAGTGGAAGTTGTTAACGCCGCAGGTTGGGCAGCAAAAACACAAGCGGACTTTTCTACCTATCGCGCCCTGATTCTTGGCGACCAAGGTTGTGGAGGCTCTATTACTGCGGCAGAAGCGAACAAGGCTGTATGGGGGCCAGTGGTAAATGGCAACGTGATAATTATTGGGACTGATCCGGTCTTTCACGTAAGTCAGGGTGGCGGCACTTTAACCGATGGCGGGATTAAGTTTGCTGTTGATAAAGTGGGCAAAACGGGGATGTATATTACGCTGAGCTGTTATTACCACGGAGCTGCGGCAATGACCGCTGTTCCGTTGTTGGATGCTTTCAGTCCGGGCGGATTTTCAGTCACGGGCGTAGGCTGCTTCGACAATGCGCATATTGTGGCAACACATCCTTCTTTAACGGGCATCACCGACACGACGCTATCGAATTGGAGTTGTTCAGTACACGAAGCCTTTGATAAATGGCCGCTGGATTTCCAAGTCCTTGCGATTGCACACAACATCGGATCAGCCTATACCGCACCCGATGGTAGTATAGGCACACCTTATATTTTGGCACGTGGTGTTACAGTTATTAGTGATATTAAACTTACGCCGGAAACGGCGGAAAATCCGGTTGGCACGAGCCATACCGTGACCGCAACTGTCACGCAGGATACTCCTGCTCCCGGCACACCTGTGATCGGTAAACTTGTGACCTTTACGGTTATCAGCGGTCCCAATACTGGCGCAACAGGTACTGGCACAACGGGTGCTGCTGGTACGGCAACGTTTACCTATATCAGCAACGGAACGGTTGGCGTTGATCTTATCAAAGCGACATTTGTTGATGACGCCGGACGAACACAGACTTCTAATTTGGCTAACAAAACTTGGGTTGTTCGGGCGACACCGGAATCAGACCCTCGCAACGTTTCTGTCAGCGATCAAAAAGCGGGAGCATTCTTAGCCTTCCCTTATTACACGGCAAAATCTGGTTCCGACACGCGACTGACAATCAGTAATACAGGCGACAAGACTGTGGCGGTTCACATGTATTTTCTTGATTCCAGTTGTAATCAGGCGGATCAAATTGTTTGCTTAACGCCCAACGCCAGCCAATCGTTTCTGGCTTCGGAGTACGATCCTGAAAACACCGGATACTTATTAGCTGTCGCCGTTTCTGACAGCCTTTCCAGTTGGGACGTCCAACCCGGCTGTCCGGTTCCCTACAACGGGCTTATCGGGAATGCTTTCGTGAAAGATGGCAGTTACAATGACACCTACGGAGCCGAAGCTTTCTGGGCACACGGTTCCGCCGCCGATATTGCCACTTGCAATACGACCGATTGGACGGCGACTTTGAAATTTAATGGCAGTTGTGGAGTCGGCGGCTATGATTATCAACCAACGCAACACATCGCAGAAATTCAAAGCCCTAACGATTCCACGGGGCAGAAAATCATTGTTGCCGGATTGCGAGGAACTGTCGGCGGAACAATCAACGGCGCAGGGCAGGAAGGCATCGGTGTAGCCTTCAACGACGGCGAAAAACCGGGTAGCTATTCCTCTCCATTCGGAAGCGGTTGCCAACGCAGCTTTACGATTGATCCCAGGACGCCGCGTGTTCCCGGAGGCCTCGGTTCACAAGCAGGAATCAATAACAACGCTTTGATTCCATCGGGAAGAACAGGAACATTGAAGTGGAATACCAGTGGTTCGGTAGGATTAATTATGACTCCAAAACTTGGGAATAATAAGTGGTCAGGTATTCGCACACTTCACAAAACGCTCAGTACCAGAGAAAACACGCTCACGATTCCGATCTTGAGTGTGCCTAGTTGCTAACAAAAGGTAATTACGAATTTATGCTCCAACGTGCTTGCAAAATACGGCACGTTGGAGCGTGATTCTTTAGCTTCAAATTCAGCAATGAAGACTTAGCTCTATTCATCTGGCTTTACTGTATATTTTGGATTTCCCTCAACTCAGCTTATTAAACAAAAACCATCTACTCGGTCTCGCTGCTTCAGCTTTTTCATTAATTGTTATCTTCGCGATTACTTTGCTCCCGAATAATCTTCCCTGCGCTAAATTCGTCACATATATTAATCTCCATCCTCCATCCTCCATCCTCCATCCTGCCGGAATGTGGCCTCAATATTGCACTTCTAGTAATTATAACAACAGGCAAAAGTGCCGCGAATCTGCCGTAGCAGAAATGCATTAGAGGCATACAGCTGTGTACGTTTCAGATGCAAATTTAAACTCCGCGCTGTACTTTTACCTCACTTTTATTGGAGAGCTTTATGAACCCAAATGACCGAATTGAGCAACAACGAATAATTAATAGTGATCCTTCTGTCCCTAGTGAAACCATCACAAAAACCGTGCAGCAGGGGCCACGTGAAGTCGGTCTTTCTCCTGCTACGATTATCGTCATTGCAATTCTTGCTATTCTTGCTATTGGTGTAGTTTTTTATGTGGTTAATAACAGGAATGAAAACGAAGCCGCTAATCGTGATGCAACACTAGAATCTACCCGACTGCAGGCTGAAGTGCAGGCACGAGCGCAGCAATCTGCCGCCGCTGCCGCTGCTGCACAGAAATCGCAGCCACCAGTCATCATTCAACAACCTATGGCAACACAGGCTCCTCCGGTAATTGTGCAACAGGCAGCACCCCCGACTGACACAAGAAACGTGATGGATGATTCTACGATGCAGGAATTGGCCACCAAGCGGCTGGCAGATGAATCAGATTTGAGTGCAATTTCAGTTTCAGTATTGGATGGTAAAGCAACTTTGCGAGGGACAGTTGATGCAGCTAATTTGAAATCGAAAGCAGAGAAAATTGTTAGAAGTGTTCGTGGTGTCAAATCAGTCGAGAACACAATTACGATTTCCAGCAACTAATTTTTTTGAAGTTTTGTACTGCTGGATTCAACAGACAAAATATAAAAAATGAATAACGCGAACATTTTGTTTGCGATTAGAACCGCGTTCGGGCAGCCGCCAATTCTTCTTAGGCGGCTGCCTTAATTTTTCTCAGAAGATTTGAATAAGTTATATATTCTTTTTGATCAGCCTGATATACATTTTCTTCAAAACAGGCAAGCGTAAAGGAATTATTGACGTCAGGTTATATCTGTCTGGGAAGCAATAACATGATCGCGAATAAGAAAGAATATAGAATCACCAGAGCCGTAGCGAATAAATTTTAACGAGCATTCGATAACTTCGATGCTCGCCCGGAAGCGCATCCCGATATTGATCCACGTTTTATTCCTGTCATGAAAGCTGGCATTGTCAGTGAATTAGAAATCTCAAAAAAGACCTTAAAGATTACGAACAGCTCAGTCGTCGCGGCAAAATCAAACTCAATGAATTATCCGCTTTACCAAAAGAACTCATTCGCGGACGCATCGCAGCCGGATTAACGCAATCACAATTAGCGCAACGGCTGGGATTAAAAACACAGCAAATTCAAAAATATGAAGCGAATGATTATGCGATGGCAAGCTATACACGATTGATGGAAATCGCGCAGGCACTTCATCAGGCGGCGAGTGAAAGACAAGCCAGTTAGCCAAAGATTCGCTGAAAATCTACAGTAATTCCTTCGCTTGCGACTATCTGGTTTGTATGTTTTTCTTCGCTGTCGCGTGTCGTAACAAAAATCGTATTGGTGAAAGGTTCAATCGTCCACACAGCTTTGACGCCATGCGAAATTAAGAGATCAGCTTTGATCAATAAATCTTGAATATTCTGGCTGGCGGAAATGACTTCGATCGCTAAGATCGGAGGCTCAGGATACTTGGTGATGTCGCGTCGAAAGTTAGGCTTAATTTTTGACTTGGAGTAAACAGAAATATCCGGCGTCAACCCTTTATCAATATCTAATGTCAGCTCAGGTAAAGGCTCAATTTCAGGATTTTCCAATAGTTGCCGAATAATTTGCAAGCAAATGTAACTGTGATTCAATGATGGCATTTCTTTTTCCTCGACGCCAAGCTCTGTTTCTAGTTCTGCGATCATATTTTTACCTCATTTCGACAACTATACTTTGGCTGCCTGTTTATTGTATCGCCCTAATGCCGTCAAAGGAAACTGATTCCGATACTGATGATAGTTGATATAAAAATGCCCTGGAAATCCTGTTCCCGTAAATTCTGATTCCGGCCACGAACCATCCGCATTCATCGTAGCCAATAAATATTCAATCCCGCGCGTCACGTTGTCAGATTCGTAATCTCCCGCTGCCATCAATCCCATCAAAGCCCACGCCGTTTGCGAAGCGGTGCTGCGACCTTTGCCGCGCAAGCTTGGATTTTTGTATGACTCGCAGGTTTCTCCCCAGCCTCCATCGGCATTTTGCACAGAGCGCAGCCACTGCGCCGCGCGCGTCACTTCATCGCATTTCATCCCGACGCCAATCGCTTGCCAGCCCACCAAAACCAGATATGTGCCGTAGATATAATTCACGCCCCAGCGTCCCCAGAACGCGCCGTCGTGCTCCTGCAAATTCTGCAAAAATTTCAGCGCACGACTCATCTGCGCATCGGTGAAAAGTTTTTCTCCCCACGTTTTTTGGATATGACCGAGTGCTTCGAGAATGCGGCTGGAGACATCTGCCGTCGGCGGATCAATCATCGCTTTCAAATCGCCGTAGGGCATCTGATTCCACAATTCATTCGTGTTATCAACATCAAACGCGCCCCATCCTCCGTTTTTGCATTGCATAGACATCGCCCATTGCATCGCGGCTGTGACTGCTTCACGTTTGTAATTTTCGTTGTCGAGCTTGAGCGGGAGCAGCGCGTTGATGACAGCAGCAGTGTCATCAACGTCAGGATAATAATCGTTGTGGAATTCAAACGCCCAGCCCGCCGGTTTGCCTGTCCGGTTATAAACAGCCCAATCACCATATTTGAAAATTTGTTTACTGAGCAACCATTCACCCGCTAACTTTAATTTTGGATGTGAAGGCGACAGACCTGAATCAAGCAAAGCAGTAACCGCCAGCGCCGTATCCCACGTCGGAGAAACGCAAGGTTGTGTGCGGTAATACATCGCTTCGCCGTCAGCAGCAGCACCTTCTGAAATTCCAAATCTGTCAATTGCTTCGAGTCCGCGTTTGACGTACGGATGATCGTTGCTGTAACCCAGTGTGTGAAGCATGAGCAATGAATTCAGCATCGCGGGGATGATACCTGCCCAATCTCCCGGATGATCTTGACGTTCAATCACCCAACGCTCAGCCGCAGAAATTCCTTTTTCTCGGAGCGGAACCAATCCGATTTTGTCGACGAATTTTAAGATTTTATCCGCGAACAAAAAGCAGGAACCAACGAAAGTCTTATCATTATTTTTGAGTGAAAAATCAGCTTGGGTTTGCGAACCTTCCACGTACAATTCATCACACAATACACCACGCGAATACACAGGTTTCTGATCAATCACCACTAATAACGGCACAGTCGAAGACCGCGCCCAGCTTGCCATTGAGTACACATTGAACGGAAACCATTTCGGCAAAAACATAAACCACGGCGGCAAAGTAGGTATCCCTTCCCACGGAAATGCGCCGAATAATGCCAAATGTAATTTCGTGAAGACGCGCGATTTGGATGCGCCGCCGCGCGCTAAAATAAATTCTCGCGCTTTGATTAATCGTTCATCATCAGCGCTGTAACCCGCGAGCTTGAGCGCGAAATACGCTTCAACTGAAGTACTGATTTCACCGCCGTCGCCGTAATACAATTCCCATCCGCCGTGCGCGCGTTGTTCACGCAAAAGGTAGCGCGCCGCCTGCTGAATTTGCTGTTCCCGATCAGTGCCGAGGATTTTATGCAGCATAATAAATTCGGCAGTTAGCGTGACATTGGCTTCGAGTTCTGCCCACCAGTAACCGTCGAGTTCCTGCTGCGCGAGCAAATACTCTTGGGCGCGCGCAATCACCTCGGCGAGGTCTGTTTGCAGGTGAGTGCGAGTCGTTGTTTGAGAAATCGTCATAGTGCGTCTTGAGCTTTTCAAGCAACTCAGTATAGCGTAGGCTCAAAGATCGGCGAAAGTATCGGTCAAAGAAAACGATATAACGAATACTTCCCTGTCTTGTACTTTCTGACAGGAAAATTTTGCGGGTGTACTTCTTCAATTTGAAGTCAGGTAGGAGGGGATATGAAAACTACTACAAATGTAATCACAGTGCTCTACCTTGCATTGGGAATTGCGACGGCAGCCGCGCAAGCCACTTCTAACAGCCAGGCATCACCACAGAAAATACACGAACAATTGGCGCTTGAGCTCTTGGACAAAGTCATTGCGGAAACTCCATCGCTGACGTTGGAAGAAAATCGGCTCAAGCTTTGGTTGGGCGCGGGGGAATTGTTATGGGAACGAGACGAGAAGCGCGCCCGCACCCTGATCACACAGGCCATCGCTGAATATACTGCCTTTGTTGGTAAGGAACAGTCTGATTGGGCTGCCAAGAAAGATATGGACGAAATCCTGGATCGCATTTCGCCCGTCACCTTGCGCGAAGAATTAGGGCGGGTCTTGGCCCGACTTGATCCCGTTCTGGCTTGGGACTTTTTTACCTCATCGCAGTTGCCGCCCAATAAGTTTCAGGAAAATGTGGGCCGCGATGGGGATGCAGAGCAACGGTTGGAAATGAAGATCATCAGTCAGGCTGCCCACAAGAATATTCCCTTTGCCCTTGAAAAAGCGGAAAACCATCTGACGAAATACGGCTTCCAGAATTTCACGAATGAAGTAAGAGAACTCGCCGCGCGGGATAAAGCGGCTGCCGCTGCGCTGACCAGCGCCATGACTGCAAGCTATAAAAAGCTCACCGATCCGTTCGACTACGAAAAACGTGCTGCTATGGAAAATTTGCTTCGTGTGGCGCTTGGAGCCAACGAATTTGTTTTAGGCGCGCCAAGTCCCGCCAGTTTTGCCGTTAATGCGAAAGCCCCGCGCTTGGATGATGTTTCGGTTAATGAAGTGCTAGAGGCGCTGGGCGCGGCGGCATTAGAGGCGGCAAGAAAAAACACCTCCGAGTTCGGCATCACGCACATTTTTCACTCGGAGGCCACCTTCACACAACTCGAAAAATATTTGCCTAAATTGGCACAGCAAATCAAAAAGCAAACGCAACAAAATCTCAGGAACGCACCGCTGGAACGACAGAAATTTTATCTTGCCCGGCAAAACAGCCCGATTGAAACCATAGAAGTTTTATTGACCAAAGCGAAAGCGGCCTCTGCCAATGATGCCAAAAGCTATTATTATCGCGCCGCCGCTTCCGCCGCTGAAGGCGGTGACCTTCTGCGTGCACGGCAGATCATTGAAGAGCATTTCAAAGAGGCAGATCGCACCTTTGAAATAGAGAGCTTCCTGGCGGGAATCGAAAAACACGAATTAACCGAATCCATCAAAAAAGTTGATGTGGCGACCACAGAACGCCTGGCAGCTCAGCAGTATTCCCTGTCCGAAAAAATTACAGCCTTGGCTGCTTTGGCTGAAAATTTGGCGCAGGCAGGTGAACGGAAAAAAGCAGCTAAAATCCTGCAAGACTTGCGAGCAGAACTAGGCACACAGGTCACCACCCGGAGCCAATTGGAAAGCCATTTTCGCATGGCCCGGGCATATGCACAGATTGATCCGTCACAAGGTTTAGCTGTCCTGGAATTAACGTTGCCGCGTCTGAACGATTTAGTGGGTGCGATGGCGACGTTGCAAGGCATCCAAAAAGACGCCTTGTTTCGCAAAGGAGAAATGAGTTTTTATGAAGCCAATACACCCGTCGCGCAATTGCTTGCCAATCAAATTGGCACCTTAGCCATACTGGCAAAAGCAGAAGAGCAACGTGTTTCTGAATTGATCGAAATGTATCAACGCAACGAAATCAAAAACTGGGTACGTCTAACTATCAGTCAAAAACTACTGGAACAATAAGCGACCCGGCATCCCTCAAAACCTTTCGCGCACTCGCAAAAAGCTCGCAAAACGCGGTAATCCCTTATTCGTAAAGCCGCGATAAGTATAGGTCACCAACGCCCCAATCGCGGGCGGATTCGCACGCACTACATCAGTAAAACCCGTGCCAATTTGGAAGCGTTTGCCGTCCGCTGTTTCGACTTTGAGCGCGCCCATTTTGCCTTTGTATTTCCCCTTGCCCGGCACATATCCAATTACCGTAGCTTCTGCATCGTCCAACGGTTTCAGTTTCAGCAGTGCATCGTTGCGACCCGTGATGTACGGCGCATCCACGCGATGGAGCATCAAACCTTCGCCACCCGCGCTCACGATTTCTGCGAGCTTGCGTTGGAGCGCGGCGTTGTCGGCAAGACGGAATTGCTCAACGGCAACAAGCTGCGAAAAATTAGTGTTTGCGACAATTTGTTTGAGCTGTTCGTAGCGTCCCGCAAACGTGCCTGGCGCGTCAGGCAATTCAAACACCATATATTTGATCTGCCGCCATTCGTCATCCTGTGGCGAAGTTTTGCGCACAAACCCGGACAGCTTTTCAAACTGCCCACGCGCTATCCATAACTCTCCATCAAGCGCACGTTTCGGCAATTTCTGTAAAAACCAAGCTGGCGCAGCGATGGAATTGCCCGCGCGCGAACGCAGCCTTTGCCCGTCCCATAACGCGCGCACACCGTCATATTTTTCGCTGACGAGATAAGGCGTCGGGTCAATGTCGGCGTTGGCTACCTTGGCGAGCAAGGCACGCGAGGAATCTGGAGATTGCGCAAAGATAAATAGGGTAACAGGTAGGTAAAGGAAAAAAATAAAAAGAGGACTCAATGGTTGTCTAAACATGTTGGCGTAGGTACTTAATGCTTGAAAGAACGAGTTACATAATTACATCTTTCTCTTCAAACATTTGATTTATCAAGCTAACTGCTCTTGCACAAAAAGCTTCTACTTTCTCTACATTTTCAATTATCCTACTCAAGGCTGTTCGTAGTATTTTTTTTGATCTATTAAATTCTTTACTAAATTCCGGCAACCCAACTACTGTATCCCTTAACGAACGGTAAGAATCCGAAGCACTTTGCGCACCTTCTAACAAAGAAGTAAGTGTCTCTCGTGAATTAGCAACACTTTCTTTAGCTTCTTTACCTTCTCTTTGAATTCTATCTATGTACCCGTCGAAATTTTCATTTATCAGGTTCATTCTATGCTCAAATTCTTGAGCCAACGCCTCTAGGTTTTTTGCGCTTAAATTTGTATCAGTGGCTAGCAGCGAAAATAACCCTTGAAGTTGTTTAGCTTTTCCAGGACCAGAATAGTTGTTTGTAGCTTGAATACGCCCTGCATACCCTGCTACTTTATTCCCCATTTCCTCAACCTCTTTTGAGATTTTTTCTAAAATACCCGTCAAATCTTCAAAAGCTTCTTCCATATCCGCAATGAAGTCAATTAATCCTTTATCATTATGATCGCTGTCATTGTCAAAATCGTTGTCATTGTTTGGTATAGATCCCGGTGTATAAATTTTAAGTGCTGCATGAGGAGGCTCAATTTGCAGATCATTTTGGCTTCGATTGAAAAAGTCTGTGATAGGACTCCCAAAGATAACTTCTCCTCTTGCGTGCCTTTCGCCTATATCCTTTAGTGCATGTTTAAGTTTATGAATTTTATCAAAGCGCGTATCGTAAATTTGAATTTTATAAGATCGTAGATCAAACGGAACCTCTTCTATAGATTGAGACAATAAAATAGTAGGAATTCTCAACCCATGACAAAGTCCTAGCTCATAAAAAACATTTGCATTCAGAGTAGTTAAATCCGCAACAATTAAATCAGCCTTTGCAATGCCTTGTATAATGTCACGCAAAATATTTTGTTGATCAATAAAACTATCCGCACGCGCAACATTATAATTAGCTTCTTCTAAAGCTGGCTTTATCAATTGTTCAAATATCGAGCTAAACTCAGGATCAAAAGGCATCAAAACAAAAGCATTCATTTTTCGTTCCATAATATTAGTATTTGTCCCTCAACTCGCCGCCAATTCCTCTTCCAGCAATTGACGCTCATACAAATCAGCGTATTCGCCGCCAAGTTTCATCAGCTCTTCGTGCGTACCACGCTCAACAATTCTTCCGTGATCCAACACGCAAATCATGTCGGCATCTTTCACCGTAGAAATTCGGTGCGCGACGATCAGTGACGTACGCCCTTTCATCACGCCGCGAAGTTCCGACAAAATCTTCTCTTCGGTGTAAGTATCTACAGCGGAAAGCGCGTCGTCGAGAATTAGGATTTTCGGTTCGCGCATAATCGCACGCGCGATGGCGGTACGCTGTTTTTGTCCACCGGAAAGTGTGATGCCGCGTTCGCCAACGAGTGTTTCGTATTGCTTGGGAAAGCCGTTGATGTCGTCGGATAAACCCGCTACGGCGGCAGCGCGGGCGATCTGTGGAGCCTCAGATTTGTCTACACCAAACGCGATATTTTCGCCGAGCGTTTCACTAAACAAAAATGTTTCCTGCGTGACGTAGCCGATGCTTTCGCGCAGTATTTGCAAGGGTATTTCACGAATTGGCTGATCGTTGATGAGAACCATTCCCGGCGCAGCATCCAGCAAACGCGGGACTAAATTCATCAACGTAGATTTACCCGAACCCGTGCGCCCGATGAAGGCTACGGTTTGTCCTGGTTCGATAGTTAAATTGATGTTGCGCAAAACTTCCGGCGTAGTTTCAGAATATCGAAACGTCAGATTTACAAATTCAATTTTCCCACGCGCTTGATTCTCAGATTGCTGACTTGTCCCTGCTCCCTGCCCCTCTAATCCCTTATCACTGATCGCCGGTTCCACCTGCATAATCTCGTGCATCCGCTTCAGGCTTGCCGTGCCGCGCTGCACCAAATTTGTCACGTAGCCCATTGCAATCAGCGGCCAGATCAATTGTTCCAGATACAAATTGAATGCGGCAAAATCTCCGAGCGACATATTGCCGAGTGCAGTTTCGCGTCCGCCGTACCATAAAATCGCGGCGAATCCGAGACCAATCAAAAACTGCATTAACGGACGAAAGACCGCCGACAGCTTCACTAAATCTAAATTGCGATCAACGTATTGCTGATTCAATTTGTCGAAATTTGAAATTTCAGATTGTTCTTGCGCATACGCACGAATCACACGAACGCCATTTAGATTCTCTTGCGCGCGCGCGGTGATGTCGGAAAAAAATTCCTGAATCTTTTCGAAACGGACGTGAATTTGCTGCCCGAACCATTTCACTGTCAACGATACGAGCGGCATCGTAATCAATAAAATCAGGGTTAACTTCCAACTGATTGTGAACATGATTGGAATGACAATCAGGCAGCGAAACAGCGTGCCTTCGCCGTACATAATCGCCGGGCCGACAATTTGACGGACTGCGCCGAGGTCATTCGTAGACCGTGCCATCAGGTCTCCGGTGCGATTATCCTGATAAAATTGCAGTGGGAGTTTTTGCAGATGCGCATAAAAATCGTTGCGCAAATCGTATTCGATAAAGCGTGACATGTTGATGAGCGTCCGGCGTTGCAGATACAAAAAACATCCGCTGATGATGCTGGCGCTAATAATCATCAACGCGTGATGCGAAATGATTTCAATGGTGACGCCTGCCGTTTTTAATTCGTCAATCGCCTTGCCGACTTGATTCGGTACGAAAACGCTGAAAATCGTCGAACCAAGCACAAACAAAGTGCCTGCAATCAAACGCCACAAATATTTTTTCTGATAACTCAGCAACCACGCGTTGCCAGTGGGATATTTAGTCATAGAGAAAGGTGTCAGGTGTTAGGTATCAGGTGTTAGCCAATCCCTTCTTTCTGGCTGAAAGCTAATTGTTAACCGCTAATGGCTTATTTCTCCTTCAATGATCGCGCCACTAATCCAATGCCGCCGACCAATAAAATCAGGATCGTCAACACATTGAACAAGCTCTGATTTTGAAAATATACATTCAGATTCGCGATGATGCCGACGAAAATAATAATCGCGCCAGCAAAGGTCATCAGCCATCCGACCTTTGATTTACCGTTAAAAAACAGCATTCCAATTCCTGCCAACAATGGAAATAGCGACATCCCGAATCCGTTGTAGCCATAAATCAACCACGGCGAAGTGTAAACATTTACGTTTTGCAGAAATAAATATCCACCCGCAATCGCCATCGCCAAACCAATCAAAAACGTCCCTACACCTCCCGAAGTTCCACCTGCACCACGCTTCTGGTTGATTGGCTCCAGCGGTTGATTAAGAACACTTTGATAGCTGTCGTAATCCTGTTTTTCTTTGTCTTGTAACGCCATTGCTGAACCTCTCTTTTGTAGGATTTATTGGGAATCTTGCGAATCGGCAAAAAGCATTCTAACGTGTGGTGAGGAATGAAACAATCTGCCCTATTTTCTAAACTCGAAGCCGAAGCCGCCATCTGTTCCAAATGCGAACGAATGTGCGCGCGCCAAGCTGTGTTCAGCAAATTAAATGGATCGCTAACGCCAAAAATCATGTTCATTGCCGAAGCTCCGGGACGCAATGGCGCAGACCGGACGCGCATTCCTTTTCATGGTGACGCTTCGGGTGAAACGTTTGAGAAATTGCTGGCTTCAATCAATCTTTCGCGGGAAGAAATTTTCATCACGAACACAGTACTGTGCTCTCCGCGCAAACCCAGCGGTGCAAATGACAAACCGACGAAAACCGAAATTCGGAACTGTTCGGATTTTTTGCGGCGGACAATTGAAGTCATCAATCCGCCCATTATCGCTACACTTGGCGCAGTAGCTTTGCACGCACTAAAACTCATTGCGCCTCACGAATTCACCCTGAAAGAATCCGCTGCAAAAATTTTAAATTGGAACGGACGCCAGCTTGTGCCGTTATATCATCCAAGCCCGCAGGTGCTGATTACGGCGCGGCGGCTGAGTGAGCAGTTGCAAGATTTCGAAGTCTTAGGAAGAGAAATCAAAAGGCAAAGAGCAAATATCAAAAATCAAAAGTGAATTCGGAATGAAGCCATTTTTTATTTTCTTAAATTGAGTGCCGCATTTTTGCCTTATCACTTTTGATATTTACCTTTTGATTTTTCTTCAACGTTTTCTCCCCTGCCGCAGTAGTTATCAATGACAGAGCAAGATGGAGGTTGAAAAGATGAGCAGCAACGTTGCCGACATCGCTCTCGTGATGAACGAATTTTCTCAGAGCAGTCGTCCGCAGTCACAACTTGAAATTCTGATCGAACGCGCTCGCGGCGGTGACGCTATCGCTTTCGATCAAATTATGATCGCACATCAACAGCGCGTCATGGCTACGGCGTGGCGGATGCTCGGCAACAGTGAAGACGCTCGTGATGCGGCGCAGGAAGTGTTTTTGCGCGTCTACAAACATTTGCACAAATACGATGCACAACAGGAATTTTCCGGCTGGCTCTACCGCATCATCATCAATGTTTGCAGGGATACGGCGCGTAAACGAAAAAATAATCATTCATCCTTTGAAGCGGAAATTGAAGTCGGACATTTACTAAATTTAACGAGTAACGATAATTCTGAATCCGCCGCGATCAAAGCGGAACACCACGCCATCGTGATGAAAGCCCTGTCAACATTGACTGAAAAAGAGCGAGCGGTAATCGTGCTCAGAGATTTAGAAGGATTAACGACCGAAGAAGTCGCACAAATTTTAGGCTCTTCGCAGACAACGGTACGATCACAAATCTGCACTGCTCGTACCAAAATTAAACTCTACCGCGACCGCTTTTTAAAAGGAGGTCAGCGCAAATCATGAACTGTAAAAAATTCACACAACTCATCCCGTTATTTGTCGAAGCAGACTTAGAAACTGCTGAAAGGCAATGCGTCACAGCGCATTTAGCAAGCTGCGATTTATGCAGCGATGCTGTGAAAGAATTTCAAGCAAGCCAATCTTTGTTGCACACTTTCACAGCACCAAAATTTGACGAAGATATTTTCGTGCAGATGCGCAGCTCCGTACTAAATAAAATTGCAAGTCCGCAAATTTCAAATGTAAGCCATCCATTTTGGAATTGGAAAACTGCATTTGCTGCGTCATTAGCGACGATAATTTTGCTGAGTGGGATTGCGATCAATCGCCACAGTAGCAATGAAAATTATATAGCGCAGGCTTCAAATCTTGGCGAGGCTAAAGCTAATAATTTCAGTTCTTCATCGTCTAAGAATATGGCGAATAACTCGTCCAACTTGAAGCAAATTCCTAAGCCCCGAAGCGGGCGAAATTTAATAGCCCAGGGTGAAGCGAGCGTCAGCAAACGCAACCCTGGGAACGTCATCGAAAATCATCCAAGCCCTGAAAGGGCGACAGACGAGCAAATGATCGCGGCTTCAATCGCTCATAGCGATCAAGCTGCAAACATTCTCCCGCAGGCTGAAAATACAACGGCGATGACGATACCGAATTCTGAAAAATCCATCGCTGAACCTGAAATGCTTAGAATGGAAATTCAAACTGCTGACCCGAATATCAAAATAATTTGGCTGATGCCACAAACAAATGCACAGGCAGATCGTAAATAGTGGAGTTGTAATTATGAAAAAATTTATCCTTATTTTCTTGATTGTTTTATTTAGTTCATTGGCGATTTTTGGCGATGACCTGAAAGATACACCCGCGTTTGTTAAGCTCAACCTGCATCGAATAAAAATTGAAACTGAACTCACCGATCTCAAGACAAAATATTTAGAACGTCACCCGGAAGTTGTAGCAAAAAATACGGAGCTTCAAGTTACAAAACATGCACTCGAACAATTATTGCTTTACAAACAAATTCCGCTCGACAAATTTGGCAACAACATGGCTGAGTTATTGATTAAAAAAATTCTGACGGAGACAGCACTCCTTAATCTGAAGCGCATTAATACGGAAACTCACCCAGACTTTGTAGCTAAGTCCTCCGAATTAAAAATTATCACTAAGGAAATCGAAACAATTTTGCCGCCGTTGGCACAGACGACCAATGAGCAAAAAAAAGAAGAACTACCAAAACTTCAAGTGAAATTATTTGAGATCAAAAACAAACAACCAGAAACTCTGGTGAATGCAATTTTCGCACTCGGCAGTGGTGCTCCGAATACAAGAATTGACCCCAATAATAATCTCAAGACAATTACAGTACGTGATTTCCCTGAAAATATCGCCGCTATCGAAGGAGCACTTAAGCGCCTTGATTTACCTGATGCCGCGCCGGTCAGTATTCAAACGCAGATTTACTTAATTGCGGCTTCAGATGAGGTAGGTGATCCGGGAACTTTCCCTAAAGAAATTGATCCTGTACTTGCACAGCTCAAGTCTACGCTCAAATATAAAAACTATCGTTTCGTGAATACTTTTATCAATCGAGTAAATGATGGTGGAAGTTTTGAATCAAGTGGAACAGGCTACAATACAGCAGGAAGTAATACACCGACCATTATCCAGTGCAAAATGGGACAAGTCAGAATCGCGTCAGATAATACAGGGAAGGAAGCAATTCGTATTGGAAAATTTAGTTTCAGTGCAAGGGTTCCTGTGCAAGTCGGTCAAGGAAGTGTTCAATATCAAGATGTCGGAATAACCACTGAATTGAGCTTGAGCGAAGGTGGATTAGTTGTGGTCGGCACAGGCAATATGGGCTTAACAGATGGCGCGATGATCGTCATAGTCAGCGCTAAAAAAATGAAATAGAAAGGTGGAAATCATGAACAAGAAATTCTATGCGGTAATTTTTTTGATGTTGATAATTGTAAGTTTTGTAGTTCAAGCTACAACCAATAAATCATCAGGTAGCATTTTACAAAATAGCGAGACTCAAAAAACGACCTTACAGAAGTGGGAATACTGTGTCATCGGTTACAGTGGAGGCGAAGATTATAACCCTGTTACTGGCAACAATACGCGTTTTTTCACAGCTATACATTTCTATACCAACGCTGGCATCAAGGAAGAAAAAGTGGAAGGTAAAAATTCAATTGATTCAAGAGTAAAAGCAATTGCTAAGCTTGGAGATGAAGGATGGGAAATAGTAACCATGAACGATACGATTCACTTCAAGCGTCCTAAACAATAATCAAGTGTTGTCCAGGGCGAACTTCACAGGTCTCCTTTTTCTATGCTGTGCTAAAATATCTGCGAGGCACCTAAAAATGGCAGTACAAAAATCAGGATTAAGTAACATCCAATTAGAGTTGCTAAAACTTTACGCCAACGACATTGCGGAAAATGATCTGCTTGCTATCAGGCAATTACTGGCGCGGTATTTCGCTGACAAAGCCAGCGATGCGATGGATCAATTTAGTGTAGACAATAACTTATCGTCGCAAGACATGATGGCTTGGGCAAATGGACATGACCGCGCTAAAAATCATTGCTAAGTAATTGACCTCTGTCGATCCTGCTTCATTTCTCTTTGCACTCCTCACACCTGCTGCGCTATAACTTTCCTC
Organism: Blastocatellia bacterium; assembly: GCA_043736395.1. GTDB lineage: Bacteria > Acidobacteriota > Blastocatellia > RBC074 > RBC074 > JAFDVL01. The sequence goes on from JAYTCQ010000325.1 coordinate 28,560, forward strand.
GCACAAACGTTTTCCTACAACCCAAAACACGAAAGGTAAAATAGAATGCTCAAAGCGATTTTGCTGACATTTTTGATTGCTACTGTGACACTTGCTCAAGCCCAACGTCCCGAACCGATTCCGCTCTGGCCGAATGGTGCGCCGCTTGCCAAAGGTTCTGCTCCAGCGGATATTCCTTCGATTCAAATTTATAAAGCCGCGCAAAATCTGGCTACCGGAGCGGCTGTCGTCGTCTGTCCCGGTGGCGGATACGGCGCGCTCGCGGATCACGAAGGGTATGATTATGCCAAATTTTTAAATGGAATTGGCATCACTGTCGCCGTCCTGAAATATCGCCTTGCGCCGTATCAACATCCGGCTCCGATGCTGGACGCTTCGCGTGCGATTCGGTATTTGCGATTCAAAGCGGATGAACTGAAAATTGATCCGACCCGCATCGGCATTATGGGTTCGTCGGCGGGTGGACATTTGACGGCGACCGCGGCTACACATTTTGATGAGGGTGATAAAAATGCGGCTGATCCGATTGACCGCGTGAGTTCGCGCCCTGATGTAGCAATTCTCTGCTACCCCGTCATCACGATGCGCGAAGATTTCACGCACAAAGGTTCACGAAAAAATTTGCTTGGCGCAACCCCTGATCCAAAGCTCGCAGATTTAATGTCGAACGAAAAACAGGTCACGGAAAAAACTCCGCCAACTTTTATTTTTCACACGATGGATGACCAAAGCGTGATGGTCGAAAACAGTTTGCTGTTTGCGGAAGGATTGCGTAAAAATAAAGTGCCCTACGAGATGCACATCTATGAACACGGCAGACACGGCGTAGGCTTAGCGCCTTATGATAATGCGTTGAATACGTGGCCGAAATTGTTGGAGAATTGGTTGCGCGCAAGAGGATTTATTAAGCAAAGCTAAAATAAAATCAAAAGGCAAAAATCAAAAATTAAAAGGCAAAAGTTGGATTCGGAAGCAAAGCCATTTCCTGAATTTCTTAGATAAAGTGCCGTCCTTTTTACTTTTGATTTTTGATTTTTGCCTTTTGATTTCACCGAAAGGATTTTATGATCGAAGACCTAAACTCTCTATTTCCTGAAAAGAAAACCAATCGTCGCGGCTTCATGGCGACTTCGCTTGCTACTGGCTTTGCATTAGCGGTGCAGCCGATTAATGCGCAAGAAGTCATCACGACAGATACCAATGGCATCATCGCTGGTGAAGTCAAAATCCCAACGAAAGACGTAGAAATTCCCGCCTATCGCGCCATGCCTGCGAAAGGCAAAAACTTTCCGACTGTATTAGTTGTGCAGGAAATTTTCGGCGTCCACGAACACATCAAAGACGTTTGCCGTCGCTTTGCAAAACTTGGTCATTTAGCTATTGCGCCCGAAATGTATTTTCGGCAAGGCGATGTTTCCAAGGTGGAAATGAAAGATATTTTTCCAATTGTTGGCAAAGTTCCTGATGCGCAGGTCATGTCTGATCTGGATTCTGCCGTCGCGTGGGCCGGTAAAAATAAGGGCAATGTGAAAAAATTAGGCATCACAGGATTTTGCTGGGGCGGCAGAATTGTCTGGTTATATGCCGCGCATAATCCCAACGTCAAAGCAGGAGTCGCGTGGTACGGACGTTTAGTTCCCGGACAACCATCGCCGTTACAGCCCAAACATCCAATTGATTTTGCGGCAACATTGAAAGTTCCAGTGCTTGGATTGTACGCCGGAAAAGATAGTGGCATTCCACTGGATTCCATCGAAAAAATGAAAGCCGAACTTGCCAAAGGAAAGAGCAAATCTGAATTTGTGATTTACCCTAATGCGCAACATGGATTTCATGCGGATTATCGGCAGAGCTATAACAAGGCTGACGCACAAGACGGATGGAAACGCTTGCAGGCTTGGTTCAAACAACACGGAGCAAGTTAGGAAGTGATGAGGAACGAGTAATGAGTGACAAGTAGAAAGACACTTGATTCTCATTACTCGTTCCTCATCACTCATTACTTTCTACTCATTACTCATCACTTTTTTATGTACGCACATCGCATTACTGGCAAAAAGAAAATTAAACTCAAAGATTTTGATCCTGATGACAACGCAGGACTGACGCGCGAACAAGCTGAAGCGAAAACTACGAAGTTATGCGCTGAACTCACCGAATTGCAAACGCTGCTTTATGCGACTGGTGAACAAAGCGTCCTGATTGTTTTGCAAGGCCGCGACACTTCGGGAAAAGATGGCACGATTCGCGTCGTGATGGGGCCGTTAAATGCGCTCGGTTGCACTGTCGCTTCGTTCAAAGTTCCGACCTCGCACGAACTCGCGCACGATTTTTTGTGGCGTGTGCATCAACACACACCAGGCAAAGGTGAAATTACGATTTTCAATCGTTCACATTACGAAGACGTCCTGGTCGTCCGGGTGCATGACTTTGCTCCGAAAAATGTCTGGCAGGCACGCTTTGAGCAGATTAATCACTTCGAGGAACTGATCACAAGTAACAATACAATTGTCCTCAAGTTTTATTTGCATATCAGTAAAGAAGAACAGGAAGAGCGTTTGCTCGAACGTGAGCAGGACTCGGCGAAGGCTTGGAAATTATCAGTTGGCGATTGGAAGGAACGCGAGTTGTGGGATGAATATACCGTGGCTTATGAAGACGCAATTAATAAATGTGCCAGTAAAGCCGCGCCCTGGTTTATCGTTCCTGCGAATAATAAATGGTTTCGGAATCTAGTTGTGGCCGACGCGATTGTGAAGGCGCTGAATCCCTATAAAAAGCAGTGGCTGAAAAAACTGGATACCATGGGAGCGCAAGAATTAGCAGCGATTCAGGAATTTCGGCGTGAGAAGAAAGTGAAGTAAAGAGAATGGGAGACAAAGAGAAACGGAGTTTTCTTGCAGTACGAATCACCCTTGCTCCCTGCTCCAATTTCCCTCCATTCTTACTGTGGTTCAAGCGAAAAACTCAATTTTCTTGCCCCTTTTGCATCCTGCCATTCACCAAAGAAAATTTGTTTGCCTTCCTGTAGCATGCGACTAATTTCAAATTTACCAGTCTCTTTGCCCGCCGGTGTTTTTTCGACTAATTTTATTTTTCCTTCCGGCGTGACAATCCCTCTTAAAGCCAATTTGCTGCTGCCAGCATCGTACGTGTAAAACCCTGCGGCTTTGCCTCCATTCACCGATAGATTGAAATGAATAGAGCGGGTATCAATTTGTCCACGAATATCAGTTAATGACAATCCATCAAATTCGTTACTGGTCGGGAGGCCAACCAGCGCAGTCGAAGGTCGTTGTCTCAAATCATTGATGTATTTTTGCGTTTTAATTTTTTCTTCGGCATTTGACTCCAGCACGATATATTTTTCGTAGGTGGTGATCGCTTCAGGGATTTGACCTTGCGCTTCCTGCAATCCCGCCAGCGCCTTCACAAACGATGGGCGTTCCGGTTTCAACTCGATGGCTTTGTTGAGAGCGCTTTTTGCTTCGTCGAATTTTTTCTGGTCGCGATAAATCTGGAACAGGTTATGCCAGCCCCAAACAAAATCAGGATTTGTTTTCGTAGCTTGGTCAAATGCGATGAAAGCATCAGAAATTTTTCCTTGCGCTTTATAGGTTTGCCCCAATGAATTCAAAGCTAAATCCCAATTATTTTTGATGCGATTTGCTTTATTGAAATTGTCAGCAGCTTCGCCATATTTTTTCGCATTCAAGCTTACTTTGCCTTGCGCGAAGGCGGCGCGCGCCTGCGCTTCCTTGTCGTTCGGAGTAATTTTGCTCAACATTTGATATGACTGCGCAATCGTATTCCATTCCAGTTTTGGATCGGCGTCATCACTAAGCGAACGAAACGAATCATCACCAATTTTATTCAGCTTCGTTTTAATTTTTTTATTGGTCGCTTCAAGGTCTTCTTTCGATGGATTCGCTTGCAAATACGCATCATAAAATTGCGCTAAATTATTGGTTGGCGTGAATGGATCATCCTGCGCAAGCGAGGTTTCGATTTGCTGCGTGGTCGCATTGCCCTGATATTTTTGATAGATGAACCATCCCGCGACCGAAACGATCAGCAATGCAGCGATCAATGCGCCAACAATCATCCCCGTATTTTTTTTGGCTTCGGAATTTGTGGCAACGACTAGCGAAGCAATGTTTGCAGGTTCTTCGACTGGCGGATGTACAACTGGTGCGGACAGCGGCACATTCACGCGAACCCGCGTTGATTCATCGAGCATGTTTTGCGGAGTGAGCGGTACGGCTTTGAAAACCAACGGCGTCGCGTCATGCGAGCAAAATTTCGTATCATCCGCAAATTCAGTAGCGCATTGGGGGCAAATTTTCATCCTGATGATTCCCTTCAAAAACAAAAAAAGGTTGAGAAATCAATTGTAATCGAAACTCTCAACCTACGCTATTTTGATAATACATTCGGAAAAAATAAAAGCCGCCATTGAAAGGCGGCTTGTATTGGTTGCGGGGAGGGGATTTGAACCCCTGACCTTTGGGTTATGCTTACCACTTCGGCTTTCGCCGCCCGAATCAATCATTCGGTTTGTGGTCTGGACTTTCTCTTCACCTTCAGCCGAACTGTTAAGGTGCCTCCTGTCAAGTCTCTACACCTTCTTTCAAAATTAAGAATTCTGAAAGCTTGGCTCGGGATCGCCACTACCAGAGGGTTCCCCGAATTTAAGAGGTAATCGTATGCGAGTTTCTTCACATACCGCCCATTGCAGAATCAAATTCCAAGCATCTCGGTATTCCGCAGAACGCGGTTTACGTTGTCGCTTGTCAGCTTCCACCAGATGGATTTCACTGGCATAGCTGATGAATACGTCTACAGGAAAAACGTAGAAAATATCCAAGTCACATAAATACGCAAGTGCAAAATCGAAATCGGATGAATCGTAAACTTCCCGAACCATCCTGCGCCGATTTGTTTTGGTGCGACGATTGTCCACAACATAGTTGCTTCTTTGATCGTCAAACCAAGCGCATTTGACTTGAACCTTCACGAAAACACCATTCACATCAAAAACCAAATCATACGGCATTCGGTCTCCAATGGGTTTCAAAACTCCCCAGCCTAGCTTCAAAGCTTGAAGTGCAGCGGCTTGTTCTGCGATGTCTCCCTTGAGTTTCGTACTCATTGTCAATCCTGCGAGTGTTAAGCCCAACGAGCTACCAGGCTGCT